>DASXMJ010000051.1 GCA_036495685.1 Candidatus Binataceae bacterium
GATAGTGGTTTTTTACTGTTTCCATGCGTAGGGAAGACGACATGCTGGCCGCCGGACGACAGCGTGTACCTCAGATCCGGATTTCTTACATATCAGCAGCATGCATCGGATGCACAAAGCTCAGTGTTTATTCCGTTTCGATCTTTGTGGGTGCGCTGAAAAGGATCGAACACCAAGCGAAAAGATTAGACAGCCTTCGTTAAGTCGGCAAAAAACACCACTATTTGGCTGCGTCAGCGTTTCTGAAAAACCCCCACGCCGATAAGAACAACTCCGAGTATGAGGAAGCCGCCGCTAAGAGCTTGCGGCACCACATGAGTTGAGTGCTCGGTGCTCTGGAGCTTTAGATCGCCCAGCTTTGCCACGTCCTTGGTCTGCGAGGTGGTAAATTCGGGGATTGCCAGTCCGACAATTCCCAGGAGAGCGAGAATCGCGCCGAACCAGGTGATGGATTTCATAGCCTTCTCGGCCGCAATCGTGTCAGGAGACTCATTTGAGGGGAGGTATCCGAATACCCGCGACCTCGCCGATAATCCCCAGTGACTGTAGAACCCAGATTAGCAGAACAACAAAGACCACGATGTTGAGCAAGCTCTTAATCGCTGCTGCCATCGGAATGTAGGTATTGATCAACCACATGAGGAGACCTGCGATTACCAGTATGACGACAATGTCCACCAACGTCATGGCAGCCACTTCCTTTGCTTTCTCTCTTTAATCGTAGCCGATCATTGAGGCACTCTTCACTTAAAATCGAGCCCAGCTCTCGCGAATGCCTCCAAAAGACCTTTTGTTCCGGCGCAAGCCTGTATTAAAAGGACGTAAAGGCTTGTATGTTGCCGCGCGGCACTTTTAGAACCAGATGGACTCAGGACTAAACCATGGCGAATTCAAATGAATCTCTGCGATCCCACAGCAGCACCCTCCTCGACGGGCCTTCGCGCGCTCCCGCGCGCGCGATGATGAAGGCGGTCGGATATACCGACGAAGACTTCTCCAAGCCACTCATTGGTGTCGCACACACCTGGATCGAAATCATGCCGTGCACTTATCATCTGCGCGACCTGGCCGAGCACGTTAAACGCGGCATTCGCGATGCGGGTGCAACGCCGGTCGAATTCAACACGATCGCGATATGCGACGGGATCTCGATGGGCACCCACGGTATGCGCGCCTCGCTCATTAGCCGCGAAGTAATCGCCGACTCGATCGAACTGACCAGCCTCGGCCATCTCTTTGACGGCATCGTGGCACTCTCCGGATGCGACAAAACGATTCCTGCCACAGTGATGGCGCTGCTGCGGCTCAATCTACCTGGGCTGATGATTTACGGCGGATCGATCCAACCTGGCCGCTACGGCGATCAGAACGTAACGATTCAGGATGTCTTCGAAGCCGTCGGCGCGCATTCCGCCGGCAAGATCACCGAACAGGAGCTGCGCAACCTCGAAAGCGTTGCCTGCCCCGGCGTGGGTGCCTGCGGCGGTCAGTTCACGGCGAACACCATGTCGACCGCCTCGGAGATGCTGGGAATCTCGCCTGCCGGTGTCAATTCGATTCCGGCGACCGATCCAGAGAAACCCAAGGCCGCCTATCGGGCAGGGCAAATGGTGATGAATCTGCTCAGGAAAGGCGTCCGCCCAAAGGACCTTGTAACGCGACGCGCGATCGAAAATGCGATTGCCGCCGTAGCAATGACTGGAGGGTCGACCAACGCCGTACTTCATCTGCTCGCGATCGCCCACGAGGCAGGACGCAAGCTTTCCATCGACGACTTCGATCGCATCAGCTCACGTACCCCTCTGCTGGCCGACTTGAAACCCGGCGGACAGTTCATGGCGGCCGATATGCACGCCGCTGGTGGAATTCCGCTCATCATGAAGCGACTCAAGGAAGCGGGCCTGCTCCACGCCAACGAGCCTACGGTCACTGGGCGCACGATCGGCGAAGAAGCCGATGCAGCATCGGAGACCTCGGGTCAGGAGGTCGTGCACAGCGTCGAAGATCCGCTCAAGACCACCGGCGGGCTTGTTATCCTGCATGGTAACCTCGCGCCCGAGGGATGCGTGGTCAAGGTTGCCGGCCATGAGCGGGTGACCCATCGCGGCCCCGCGCGCGTGTTCGACTCGGAAGATGATGCGTTCAAGGCGGTATCCAGGCGTCAGATCAAACCCGGCGACGTCGTTGTGATCCGCTATGAAGGGCCGAAGGGCGCTCCCGGAATGCCCGAGATGCTCGGCGTCACCGCTGCGCTCGTGGGCGAAGGCCTCGGTGACCAGGTTGCCCTACTCACGGACGGGCGCTTTTCGGGCGCCACCCACGGCCTGATGGCGGGACATGTCGCACCGGAGGCGGCGGTTGGCGGTCCGATCGCCGCTCTGCGTAACGGCGATATCATCATTTTCGATGTCGCCAAGCGCCGGCTGGATGTGGAACTGAAAGCCACCGAAATCAAACAACGCCTGAAGAAGTGGAAGAAGCCAAAACCGCACTACACATCCGGCGTGATGGCCAAGTACGCGGAAGTCGTCTCGTCAGCCTCACGCGGCGCCGTAACGAATTGACGCGTACCCGCGCGGCTTCTGCCCTGTAGCTTCTTGAGAGCGATTTCGAGGAACGGCACCGGTGAGCGGACGCTCAAAGGCTCCATCTGCCACTCCTGCGCAGCTGACGCCTGGAGAACTCTGGTGCGGCGCACCATTTACAGGTTGTGCTCTCCGCGCTGTTTCACGGCTTCTTTGGGTTTGATAGCGTTCGCTAGCCGCGAGATAATCATCGACTGAATCCATTCCCATGAGTTCGACTTCCGCCGTCGATCCGATTGTTGGGCAGGTCGCAGAGCGCCCCGCCGCAGTCGAAGCGCGCTCGTTAGTCTTTCGCTATGGCGACCGCGCGGCGCTCAACGACGTAAGCTTTACCATTTCACGTGGCGAAATCTTCGGATTCCTGGGACCCAATGGCGGGGGGAAAACCACGCTCTTTCGGGTTCTTTCTACCCTCGTGCCTATCCAATCCGGCGCCGCCGCGATGCTCGGCTACGACCTCGCCGGGGACACGACCGCGGTTCGGCGAAAACTCGGCGTCGTGTTTCAGCATCCGAGTCTCGACCTTAAGCTCACGGTGGCCGAAAATCTGTCTCACCATGGTCATCTATATGGAATCCGGGGACACACGCTCCGCGACAAGAGCTCGGCCGCACTAGCCCGCCTGGGTCTTTCGGCTCGCGCCAACGATCTGGTCGAGACCCTCTCAGGCGGACTGCGCCGGCGCGTAGAACTCGCCAAGGCTCTGTTGCACGACCCGAAACTCCTGCTTCTGGATGAGCCGAGTACGGGCCTGGACCCAGTAGCGCGCCGCGACTTCTCAAACTATCTGGCTAGTTTGCGCGAGCGCGATGGCGTTACGGTCGTATTAACTACGCACTATCTCGAAGAAGCCGAGCGCTGCGACCGGATCGCGATTCTCGATGACGGCCGCATGGTCGCGATGGCACCCCCTGGCGAGTTAAAGGCCAGCGTCGGCGGCGACGTACTCGTCGTTCACGCCGCCGCGCCCGAGCAATTACAGCGCAAAATACTGCAACGCTTGAAGCTCAAGAGTCAGATAGTCGACGGCACAATCAGGATCGAGCGGCCACGCGCTCATGAAATCGTCCGCGAGGTCATGGACGGCTTTTCGGACGAGATTGAATCGATCTCGTTGGGTAAGCCGACGCTTGAAGACGTCTTCGTCCATCTTACCGGCCATCGCTTTCTCACCGAGCCGGAACCCGCCGTCACGGCTCGTGAGTCTTGATGCTAGAAGCAGGTTTACAAGTAGGTACGCTGTGGTGGCGCGAAATTGCACGCTTCGTGCGGCAACGCAGCCGCGTGACCGGCGCCATCCTCCAGCCTCTGGTATTCTGGTTGCTGCTCGGCGCGGGGTTGCGCGCCTCATTTCGTCCAAGCGGAATGCCCGAGGGTATCAATTACGCGCAGTACTTCTACCCCGGTGTGATCGTGCTGGTGCTCTTGTTCACCGCGATATTCGCTACCATCTCAACTGTCGAGGATCGGCGCGAGGGCTTCCTCCAGGGCGTGCTGGTGGCTCCCATTTCGCGCGCTTCAGTGGTGTTGGGCCAGGCGCTTGGCGGAACTACACTAGCTCTGTTACAGGGAATCATTTTTCTCCTGCTCGCGCCGCTGGCAGGAATTCATCTGAACGCGGAAGCAGTCGTGGTAGCTACCGCGATGATGGCGATCATCGCATTCGCGCTCACCAACATCGGGCTCGTGATCGCGTGGCGCATCGAATCGACCCAGGGGTTTCACGCCATCATGAACCTGATCCTGATCCCGATTTGGTTGCTCTCAGGCGCGTTCTTCCCTGCCGACGGCGCGCCTCTGTGGCTACGCTGGACGATGAAGCTTAATCCGCTGACTTATGGAATGACGGCGCTGCGACGGGGACTTTACCTAGCCGAACCCGGCGCGTTCTGTTCGTACACACACTTCAAGACATCCGCTGCCATAGCAGTTGCCTTCGCTCTGGGGGCTTTCCTGCTTGCGAGCCGAGTCGCCCGCCGCGCGTCCGTATAGTCTGGTCGAAGGGACTTTTACTTCCACAGTTCTCGGAGGGGGAAGCAAAACTTCACCGGAAATGGCGGAGAGGGTGTCGCTGCCCTTTGGCGATCCGCGACCCTTTCGGAACCTATTGTCCCCGGGTTTCTCCTCCGACCGCTGGATGCTCGCGGATCACCGGGGAAAAATCAGGAGGTTCGCCTGGGCTGGTCGGCGAGCAGACTCACACGCGGTCGAAGTATGGCTCCACTCGTCCGTCGAAATGGAACTCGCGCGCGAGCTGGATCCATTTTCGATCCTTTCCGTGCAGTGGCTGCGGCAACGAATCGAGGGTAAAGAAGCCCAGGTCCTTCACTTCCAGCGGATGTCGTCGCAGCTCACCACCGACAATCCCGCAATAGAACAAGATCGCGTATATGTGCCGCCATGGGTCGCCGGTCTTCCGGCTGTCTATGAGCGCCATCAGACGCAGCGGCTCCACCCTCAACCCGACTTCCTCCATGGCCTCTTTCGCCACGTTCTCTGCAGCCGAAATGCCCACCTCGCAAAAGCCGGTTGGAAACCACCATTTTCCGGAGGGCCGTTGGATCATCAGCACTTGATTGCGCTCGTTGAACGCCACGATTCCGCAGCCTACCGCCGGCGTAACGTAACCCTCATAGCCAGCGATCACCGCATCGCGCCATCCGCGCCGAATCGTCTCTGCATCTTCAACTGTCGCGTCGACCGCCGCTGCCTGCATTCGTGCCGCATCCATCAGCAGCTCTTCGTATCGCTCCGCATCGAATCCTTCGGCCTTGAATGCGAGGCCGGTGCGAGCAACCGCATTCACGCGCTCGATGAAGCGCGCGAGTTCCACCAGTAGGCGATCCTGGCTCATAAGTTCAGGATATCGGTTTATTTCTTCCGATGCTCTGCGGTGCGGTAGTCCTGGAATTTTGCGTCGCGCTCGTCAAGCGCGCGTGTCACATTTTCGCGCATCTTCTTCATGTACTCGCGCGACGAAGGCTGATGGAAACACAGCGCCTGGATTTCCGTGGCGGAACGGATCGCGGCACGCGCGCCCATCACCTCCATCGCGCGATGGACCACGCGTTTGTTGAGCGCCTGCAAGTCGCGGGGAATCTTGGCGACCCGGCGCGCGACGTTGAGGACCGCCTCCTCCAATTGGTCGGCGGGAAAAGCGCGATTGGCGAACCCCATTTGCGCAGCTTCGATTCCGCTGATCGAATCACCCGTCAGCATCATTTCCATCGCGTTGCGCAGGCCCATCAGCCATGGATGGTACGCGCAGTCCGGCGATGACATCGCTCGTACCGGCGGGTAGCCGATTTGCGCATCCTCGGCCGTGTAAACCAGATCGCAGGCGGTCGCGAGCTCTGTCCCTCCCGCCAGACAATAGCCGTGCACTTGCGCGATGATCGGCGTGGCCATGTCCCACATCTCGAACCAGCCGTCAACCAGGTGCCGCGGCCAGACTCCTTCGCCTGGCGAGACCGTCCGGGGCAGCGGCTCGTTGGGCGATTGCGCCAGGTCGTAGCCGGCGCTGAAGCATTTGCCTTTGCCCTTGATGATAATAGCGCCGATGCTGGGATCGGCATCGGCTTTACGCAGCGCATCAAACAGTTCCCCGCGCAAAGCGTTGGAAAGCGCGTTGCGCTTGTCCGGCCGATTAAGCGCGATGCGCCGGATTCCCGGTTCAGGATCATCAACCTCAATAAAGCGGTATGCACTCATGGCAACCTCCCTGGCCAGCTCACTCGCAACCTAGGTATCAACTTTTGCCAGCGCTGCAGACCTTCCAGGCTGCATCCGCGAGCGCGGGTACGCGTTCTTTCATCGCCACGAATAGGGGATCGTCGGTCTGCCCGCGCACGAAGCGCGAATAGCTCCCTTCCATGATTATCGCGAGCTTGAAGATTGCGAATGCCTCGTAAAAGGCGAAATCCGTCATTTTGCGTCCGGTGTTTGCTTCGTAGCGGTCAACCATTTCCTGCCGCGAAAGGAATCCAGGCTCGGTCGTGACCGCCGTGGTCACGCCCTTGCGCTCGGCACTGTCCGATGGCTCCAACCAATAGGAGAGCAGCCACCCGAGATCCGCCAGCGGATCTCCAATCGTCGACATTTCCCAATCGAACACTGCGATCACTTTGGCACCGGGAGCCTTGCCATCGAACATGACGTTGTCGAGCTTGAAGTCGCCGTGAACGATGGTCGCGGGCGGCGATTCGGGAATTCGCTTCTCCAACCATTCACGCACCTTGCTCATCACCGGCAGCGGGCGAATTGAGGTGGTTACCTGCAGCGCGCGATCGAGCTGATCGGTCCATCGCTTAAGCTGCCGCGGGAGGTACCCGTCGGGGCGTCCAAAGCCCTCGAGACCCGCCGCGCTCCAGTCGACCGCCTGCAACGCCGCAAGCAGGTCGATCATCGCTTCGCTGACTGCGCGCCGCCGCTCCGGGGTGTTGGCAAAGGTTCGCGAGGTATCCGCGCGGATCACGTCGCCCTGCATATATTCCATTAGGTAGAAAGGGGCTCCGATATAAGATGGGTCGTCACACGCGGCAAACACTCGCGGCACGGGCACCGGCGTATTCTGCAGAGCGCTCAGCACCCGATACTCCCGCATCATGTCGTGAGCGGTCGGCAGCAGCGGGCCCCGCGGCGGGCGCCGCAGCGCCCAGGAGCGACCGTCGAAATGCACCAGGTGCACCTCGTTGGAATGGCCAAACGAGATGTTCTCCGAGCGGAGCGCGGACGGGTCGCCAAGCTTGCGGTCGGCTACGAATCTGCGCAGCCCCACGAGATCGACGGTGGCATTCGGTCCGGTTTTTTCCTGCGAGACAGTGCTCATAACCGCTATTCTTTTTCCCACTTTTGGCGCCTGGTCAAGACCGATCGTCCTGTCAACAAAGCCCTTCCACGCGTGGTCCGCGAGGCGGACCTTGCGCGATGAAAGCGCGCGCCGGTAAAACCGATCTCTTATGAACGCTTCGGTCGAAGGCATCCACACGAAGCGGCGCCGGGCTTCAGCTCTGTTCGCACTGGCGCGCCCGCGACAATGGCTTAAGAACGGGCTGGTCCTGGCGGCCCTCGTGTTCAGTCACCGGCTCTTCATCGCGCGCGATGCGGCGCTAGCCGGGGTTGGGTTTGTCGCTTTCTGTGCTCTTTCGAGTCTGGCCTACGTGCTCAACGATATTACCGATCGCGAAGCTGACCGTCTTAATCCTGAGAAGCGTGATCGGCCGTTAGCCTGCGGTGATCTGAGCGCCTCTGAAGCAGCCTTATTCGCAGTCGCCCTCGCTCTCGTCTCGTTCATCTTGAGCCTGGCCCTCGGCCGCGCCTTCCTTGCGATCGCAGTGCTGTATATTGCACTGCAGTTCGCCTATTCGTTGTGGGCCAAGCAGTTCGTTGTGATCGACGTCGTCGCGGTAGCGATCGGATTCGTGCTGCGCGCGTTTGCTGGCGGAGCGGCCATCGATGCCGAGGTCTCTCCCTGGCTCGCTTTCATTACCTTCGTGCTCGCGTTGTTGCTAGTCCTGGGGCGGCGCAGGCATGAGCTCGTCGCGCTGGGCGATGGCGCAGCGGTGCATCGTGACGCGCTTTCCCAGTACAGCATCCGGCTGATCGATCAAATGATCGCGATCGTCGCCGGCGCGACACTGGTCAGCTACATGATCTACACCGCATCCGCCGAAGTCGAAGCCAAGCTCGGCACCCGACACTTGTATCTGACAGTGCCCTTCGTGGCCTTTGGAATTTTGCGTTATCTCTACTTGATCGATGAGCGCAACGAGGGCGGCGACCCCGCCCGATTGCTGACCCGCGATATGCCCTTGCTGCTCGCTGTGATCCTCTGGATCGCGGCTGACATCCTGCTGCTCTATTTCTAGACCAGCTCAGCGCGGCAACACGCCGAGCGGATTGCCTGCAAGTCCATAGGTCTGGAAGGGATTCCGGCCGAAGGGGCTCTGTCCGATCGAGCCCAGACCGCCCAGTGTCAGCTGGAACTGAACCTGCACTTCGTTGGGGTTGAAGGAGTCGGTCAGTCCCATGTCGGCCGACCAGCAATCACACGCTGATTTCAGTCGCGCGCCGTACTCCGCGTACTGTAGCTGATTGGTGGAAAAATTGTAGCTGGGCGCGATGTACACGCCGAGCATGTCACCCAGGTCGCTGTAAGCCCTAATCGTCGCGAACTGGCTGTTGTTTTCGGTAGTGGTCGGCAGCACCGCGGTTTTCGGGTTTACGTAGTTGTACGATAACTGCACAAAAGATCCTTGCAACTCTTTGCCCATGTAGACGTTGGAAACCTGGGACCACGGCGGTTGCAGCGTCAGGAACACGTTGGCGAAGGTGATGCCGGCGTGGTTGCGCGGATTGTAGTCCACCTGCGAGCCGAGCGCCGCAAAGGAGGTCGCGAAGACCGTCAGGTTGCTTTGAAAGTCCGAAACGCGGTCGCCGAACGGCCCCAAGTCATGCGAAACGTCGTAGGCTTGCATGAAGGTAGCCTGCGCCAGCTCGCGGACTTCCTGGCCGTGGCTGAATGCGGACGCGCCACCCGGCATGAAAGTCTCCGAGGGCGACGAGCCCTGGTTGGTCGGGCCAGGGGCTCCGGTCGATTCGTCGGTTTCGGTATCGGCGGGCAGGTCCGCTGACTGCGGCGCGATCTTCGCAAACAGCCTCGTGGTTACGCCGTAGGTAAACAGGCTGCGCGAGTTAACCCGATCGTATTGATCGAAGAGCGGCAGATTCCCCTGGTAGATGCGCGGCACGTACGCATACGTCGCAAAGGGTTCGATAGTGTTCTTGAGCTTCTCGACCAGAGTGCCATTTACGTCCCAAACCCGCTCAACCTCGCTCGCAACCCCGGTTGAAAGGGACGGAACTCCGATGCCCTGAAATCCACCTTGTGCCAGTGGTCCGACTGAAAGGCCGTTGTTGTAGAGGAGGACCCCCGGCTTCCCATTCGCCTTTGGTGGCAGTCCGGCGAACGGAAACCCTACGGGGGTAACGTTAATATTGTGTCCGGAGGTGTCGTACATGTTTCCTTGCACGCCAACCGCCCCGTAGCCATAGAGGTAATCACCCAAGCGCCACGGTATGGTGAGCTTGGGAGTCGCTGCAAACCGCAGCCCGTCCAATCCTGATTCGCGGTAGAAATTGGTCCCCTGCGCATCGTAGTCGAGAAACGCCAGTCCGCCGGCGAGGTCTTGCCGCCCGCTCACGAGGAGCTTGGGCAGTTCCTGCAGCGCGAACGGACTTGCCTGAATCAAGTCCTGGTTCCAAGTGCCTTGCATCTGCGCGTAGCCATGGTCGAATTCGTCCAGCACTCCCCAATGGGAGATAGCGTTGCGCAACGATCCCCAGTTGCTGCCGTAGCCGTTCGACAGGGTCCATACATTCATTTCCCGCAGATAAAAGTCGTCGCTGACTGAAACCGTATCGGCATAGACCATCAGGTTGTCCGTGATGTGCTGGCGAGTCATGCCGATGATTCCGTAGCGATTGACCGGGATGAACGGGTCGTTGACCTGAGTGTCGACGATGTCGCCGTGGCGATTCGCGTTGCTCCGAATCGATTCGTTATAAAACGCGCCATTCACCCAAAAATAGTCGTCTGGCCCGTTGGTCAGACGGTACTCCGCGAGACCGCCGACGCGTTGGCGGGTTTCAATATCAAGCGCGACGGTCGCATCCTGGGTTTTGTTGATCGCAAGGTAGTATGGCTGCAGCAACTGAAAGCCGCGCAAGCCCGATTGTCCCTGGCGCCCCGACAGGAAGCCGCTATGCCGATCGGTATCGGCGGGAAATGTCAGCGAGGGAACTTTGAAGGGCTGATAACCGAGGATGTTAAACGAGGCACCCTTGGCGGTCCCGGTGTTGCCAATATCTACACTCATCTGGTCCCCGCTAATCGACCAGTCGGGCGCGCGTTGCTTCGAGGATGTGCAGGTCGTGAAAAACCCGCTCGTGATCTGATAATTCTGCCCCTGGAGCTTGACGATCTTCTTGCCGTCGAGGCGATAGGTGGATTTTCTAGCCTGAACCCGCGCGTTGTCCAGCTCCAAGATTTCGTTGGCGATGTCCAGCTTGGCCCTCGTGGCCCACATCTCCACGTCCGGATCGATCAGATGGACGTTGCCGGTCGCGATGGCGATACGCTGCTGGCGATAAAGCTTGATCTGATCGGCCTTGATGACGCTCCCGCCCTCGGTCATCACTGCGTCGCCGATGACGGTGAAAGTGTCTTCCTTGGAGTCGTAGATCGTTTCGTGACCGGTGACGTTGATGGGCTGCGAGCCTTCGGAGCGCGCCGTGGTGGTACCCCCCGGGAGCTTCACCGCGAGCGCGAAGCGCCCCAGGCCCAAAAGCATCGCGGCTACAACCGCGAGTGTGAATAATTTAGGCCGGCGCCTCAGGAAACAGCCCTCTCCTCCCAGTCCGGGCCAAGAAGTACGGGTAAATCTCGCCGATAAGATACACAGAACCGGTCGCCAGCACCACTTCGGAAGGAGGCGTTTCCTTAACAACCTGTTCAATTGCCGCCAAGGGGTCGCGCTCGATCCGGGTTGGCACGTGTGCGGTGAATATTGGGAGGAGATGCTCGGGATCGAGCGGATTTTTGGGCTTGGCTTTGGCAAGCGTGACGTCGGCGACCCGCGGCGCCAGCATCGCCGCCATCCGCTCCCACTGCTTGCTGGCCAGGCAACCGAACACCAGATGCGGCCTGACGTCCGGATTCAGCTCCACACTAATCGTCTCGAGCAGGGCCGAAATCGACAGCTCGTTGTGCGCGCAGTCCAAGATGACCAGCGGGTGGTGCGACACGATATCGAAGCGCCCCGGCCAACAGACTTCGCGAAGACCGCGCCGCACGGCATCCTCCGCGATCGGATGTCCCTGCGCCCGCAACTCCTCGATCGTGGCCAGCGCGATCGCGGCATTTTCGTGTTGAAACGGTCCGGCAAGGCCAAGCTCGACGTCCTTCAGCGAGAGCGCCAGGCCCTGGTAGTCAATGCGATGTTGCGGTGCGAGGGATCGAAAGGTGTAGTCGCGATCGACCAGCCGGGTGGCACTGCGGCGCTGTGCGGCTATCGAGCTCAGCGTGGCGCGCGCCTCATGATCGCGCGCCCCGATTACAACCGGCACCTCGGGCTTGATGATTCCACCCTTTTCCGCGGCGATCGCAGGAATCGTGTAGCCGAGATACTCCATGTGATCGAACCCAATGGGCGTGATAACGCTCAGAATCGGTCTCACCACGTTGGTAGAGTCCAGCCTGCCACCCAGCCCGGTCTCGACTATCGCGATATCGACGTGTTCCTCGGCGAAGTAAAGGAACATCATGGCAACCGTAAACTCGAAGAACGTCAGGGCGAGCCCTGCCCGATCGTAGGCGTCGCGCAGCTTCTCGATGTACTCGAGCATTCGCCGTGCAGGCATTTCCGCCCCGTCGATGCGCGTGCGCTCCGCCAGATTCACCAGGTGCGGCTTGGTGTACAAACCGACCCGCATTCCCGCCGCACGCAGCACCGCGTCGAGCATCGCGGCCACCGAACCCTTCCCCTTGGTGCCAGCTATGTGCACTACGCGCAGTTTGCGATGCGGATTGCCAATCAGCGCAAGGGCGTTCTCCATCCGCTCGAGCTTGTAAATTTCCCCGCGGGCCTCGAGGGAATAGAGCCAGTCAAGAGTCCTTGTAAGCCGCTCTTCCACTGCAAACTCGGAGTCTATCTCTGAGCCACTTGCCACGAAAGGCGAGTGAAATCAGCGGCCCCCGGCTGTCGCGGCTCCGAATGTCCGCTCGGTCTGCACCTTTCTTCCTCAATTGCGCCAGAACGAGAATGATTCAGAAAAACCTACGTCGGGGTCTTCTTTTTCGACGAGAGAAAGGCCGTCCCGGCCTCGCGAATACTGGCAAGCCACAGCGCGACGAGCTCACTTGCCGCCGCAGCCCGGCACTCGAAGGAGGTGACTGGACTTTTCACCGAGACTGGCTGTTGCCGATTTGCACCCTAAGCTGCGCCTGGGTCTGCTGGCAAAATCCCGCAATGCTCGACCCGCGGACGCCGGCCGCGGCGGGGAGTTCGCAGCAGCACCCTACTTTTTGGAACGCCTCGCAGAACGATGCCGCGTCAGCATTGGAAGCAGACGGCCTAACGTGAAACGCATCTGATGGCGCGGCACGATAGCGTCCAGCATGCCGTGCGCGAGCAGAAACTCCGCACGCTGAAAGTCTTCGGGCAGTTCCTGATTTACGGTCTGTTTGCTCACGCGCCGGCCGGCGAAACCGATCAGCGCGCCCGGCTCGGCGAGATTGAGGTCCCCGAGCATCGCAAACGATGCCGCGACGCCTCCGGTGGTCGGATCGCACATCACCGAGATGTAGGGTAACCGCGCGTCTCTAAGCCGTGCGATCGCCGCAGACACCTTCGCCATCTGCATTAGCGACAGCGCACCTTCCTGCATCCTGGCCCCGCCCGAAGCGACAAAGACCACCACCGGGAGCCCCCTACGGGTGGCGAAATCGAAGAGCCGCGCCACTTTTTCGCCGACCACGACTCCCATGCTCCCGCCCATGAATTCGAAATCCATGACGCCGAGCGCCAGCGTGCGGTCTTCGATCGCTGCCGTGCCCACTACTACCGCATCATTGCGTCCGCTCGATTCGCGCGCCTGGGCCATCCGTTTGGGATACGGTCGCGAATCGACAAACTTGAGTGGATCGCCAATCGCCACGTTTTCGAACATCTCGCGCCATGATCCGCGGTCAACCGTGATCGCAAGGCGCTGGCTGACGGTCAGACGAAAATGGTGCGCGCACTTGGGACAGATATTGAGATTGCGTTCGACTTCCTTGCGAAACGAGATTTCCTTGCAGGTCGGACATTTGGTCCAGATGTTCTCGTCGCTGGCTACCGGCGGCGGCGCGGCATGCGCAGAGACGGCCGGAGGTTGGGTGCTTTGCGCCATTGCTCAATTCCTCCGTTTAACTAACCGCCGGCGCCGTTATGGTTCGGTGCGCGGCGCGCATCGCGTCTTTGAGCGAACCGACCAGCCCGCCAGCCGCGGCGACCGCATCGCCAGACGCCATCTGTTGCTCGATCAGGGTCGAGATGGCGCTGCCGACCACCACGGCATCCGCGAAGTTCGCGACCTTTGCCGCTTGTTGCGGCGTGGAAATTCCAAAGCCTACGCCGATAGGCAGGTCGCTCACCGTGCGCAGCTCCCGCACTTTGCTTTCCACGTCGCTGCCCACTTCGCTGCGCACCCCGGTCACTCCAGTCACCGAGACATAATACAAGAACCCGCTCGCCGACCGCGCGATTCGCCGGCTGCGCTCCAGCGGCGTGGTCGGTGCGAGCAGATAGATGAGGTCGAGGCCGTTGGCCCGCGCCGGCTTGAGCAACTCCGCACTCTCCTCGGGCGGCAGATCGATCACCAGAATCGCATCTACGCCGGCGATGGCTGCGTCACGGCAGAACCGCTCGCATCCGTAGTGTAAATAAGGATTGAAGTAACCGAACAGGATGAGCGGGATCTGCGTCGCCTGCCTGAGCTCGGAGACCAGGGAGAGAATTGCGGGTAGCGAGGCGCCCGCTTCAAGCCCGCGGGCGATGGCGCGTTGATTCGCCGGTCCATCCGCCATCGGATCCGAGAACGGCACCCCAAGCTCTATCAAGTCAGCGCCGCGCGCCTCAAGTTCGAGGACCAGCCGGCGTGTGGTCGCGATATCCGGATCTCCCGCGACGATAAACGGAATAAGCGCCGCTTCGTTGCGAGCGCGCAACTCGAGGAACTTGCGCGCGATCCTTCCGCCGTGTGGCATCCTACGCACCCTCCCGCAGCGTCACGCCGCACGCGCGCGCGACCGTGTTCATGTCCTTGTCGCCTCGTCCCGAGAGGTTGACGATGATGATCCGTTCTTTGGGCAGGGTTGGAGCGAGCCTGGCGGCATGCGCGATCGCGTGCGAACTCTCCAGCGCGGGGATGATGCCCTCGGTCCCGCATAAGAGCTGAAAGGCCGCCACCGCTTCGGCGTCGGTTACCACCGCGTATTCGGCGCGCCCGCTCTCCTTGAGATATGCGAGTTCGGGTCCGACGCCGGGATAATCGAGGCCGGCGGCGACCGAGTGAGTCTCACGAATCTGGCCCAGTTCATCCTGCAAGAGCAGCGTCCGGTTTCCGTGCAACACGCCCGGGTGGCCCGCCGTAAGGGTCGCCGCGTGCTGCCAGCCGTTGAGCCCGAGGCCTCCAGCCTCTACGAAATACATGCGCACGTCACGGTCTTGCACGAAGGGGTGCATCAGCCCGATCGCGTTAGACCCGCCGTTAACGCAGGCGATCAGAACATCGGGCAGCCGTCCTTCCAGCTTGACAATCTGGCGGCGCGTCTCTTTGCCGATCACGGTCTGAAAATCGCGCACGATCATCGGGTAAGGATGAGGGCCCGCGGCGGAGCCGATCAAGTAGTAGCTATTGCGCACCGACGCGGTCCAGTCGCGCAGTGCCTCGCTCATCGCGTCCTTCAGACTCCTGCTCCCCGAGTCCACCGGCTGGACCTTGGCGCCGAGCAGCTTCATGCGAAACACGTTGAGCGCCTGCCGCTCGACGTCAATCGCGCCCATGAATACCTCGCATTGACGCCGGAACAGCGCCGCCATCGTTGCGGCGGCCACTCCGTGCTGTCCTGCTCCGGTTTCGGCGATGATGCGCTCCTTGCCCATCCTGACCGCGAGCAGCGCCTGGCCCAGCGCGTTGTTCGCCTTGTGTGCACCCGTGTGGCACAGGTCCTCGCGTTTCAGATAAATTTTCGCGCCGCCCAGTTTCGCCGTCAGGTTGGCGGCGAAGAACAGGGGCGTAGGGCGTCCCACATACTCGCGCGAATATTTTTCAAGCTCGGAACGAAATTTCGGATCGCGCCGCGCCTGCTGGTAGGCCTGGGCTAGTTCCAGCAGCGCGGGCATCAGCGTTTCGGCCACGTACCGCCCGCCGAATTCGCCGAAGTGTCCGCGGCTATCTGGTTGATTTTGCATTGGCAACGAAACTCCTGAGCTTGAGATGGTCCTTGATGCCGGGTGTCGACTCCACGCCGCTGGCCGCGTCGACCCCGTATGGGCCAAGAGCGGCAGCCGCGGCGACATTGGCTGCGTTCAACCCGCCGGAAATGAAGACTCTTGAAAGATCGAGTTGCTTGAGCTCTTCGAGAGGGCGCGCGACTCCGCTGCCACCGTAGAGCGCGGAATTAAATGTATCCAACAAGACGTAGTCCGCGTGAGTCCGAGAAATTGCGACAAGTGCTTCACCGGTGCGTACCCGCAGCGCGCGAATCACCGGCAGCGTCCAACCGGACAGCGCGCCTTCTTCTTCGTCGCCATGGAACTGCAGCATGTCGAGACCGAGATCGTGTGCGCAGTCCCCTATCACCGAGCGCGCTTCGTTGACGAACACACCCACGACCTGGGCTCGATGTCCGATAACCTCGCGAATCGCGCGCGCACCGGCTCGGTCGAGATAGCGAGGACTCGGCCGATGAAAGTTCAACCCGATCAGATCCGCACCAGCCAGAATGGCGGCCTCGGCATCTTCTATGCAGGTCACGCCGCATATTTTGACCCGCACCGTCATCGCGAGTCTCTGCCTGGCAGGGAATCCAGCAACGCGGCCAGTTTCGCGCGCGGCTCTCCTCCGCGCAGCAGGCTCTCGCCGATCAAAAACGCTCGAGCACCCGCGCGGTCAAGTCGCACTATGTCCTCGGGAGCATCGATTCCGCTCTCCGAGATGATCAGTGCGTCGCTCCGCTGCCGCGAGAGCAGCCGTTCGGTGACCGCGATATCGGTAACGAAGCTATGCAGGTCACGATTGTTGATTCCGACCAGCGTAGCGCCGATCTTTCGGGCGGTCGCGAACTCTGCCTCGTTGTGCACTTCGACTAGCGCGGCCATCTTGAGCTCACGCGCCATGGCGGCAAGCTCACGCAGCACCGACCCGTCCAGCATAGCCGCAATCAGCAAGATACAGTCGGCACCCGCGGCGCGCGCCTCGTACACCTGATACGCATCGAACATGAAATCCTTGCGCAGCAGTGGCAGTTCGACCGCCGCGCGCACCGTCTGCAAATCTTCAAGTGTTCCTTTAAAATGCCTGTCGGTCAGGACCGAGATGCAGGCCGCGCCCGCCGCCGCGTACTCGCGCGCAACCGCGCCGGGGTTGAGCCCTGGGGAAATATCGCCTTTGCTGGGTGAGGCACGTTTGACTTCGGCGATTATCGCTGGCCGCCGCGCGCGCAGCGCAGCCTCGAAGTCGCGGGCAGCCGGCACGGCGGCTGCGGCGTTGCAAATCTCCGCAAATGACACGCGGTTTCGCGTGGCCATCAGTTCCTCGCGCTTGGCCGCGAAGATTTGCTCCAGGATAGAACTCATTGGCCGGTGGCGTAACTCGCCTCCGCGAGCCTTTCGATGATCCTGAGCGCGTGGCCTGCTTCGATGAGCTTGCGCGCTTTAACCACCCCGCCGTGCAACGATTGCGCTTTTCCGCCCACGTAAAGCGCGGCGCCGGCGTTAAGCGCGAGCACATCTTGGGCGGGACCCGGTTCTCCCGCAAGAACTGCGCGCAGAATTCGGGCAGCGTGGGGCGCATCGTTGGCCACCAGGGTGTCGCGGGCTACCCTTTTCATGCCGAACTCTTCGGGCGCGATCTCAAATTCCCGAACCGGTTCTGCACCCCGAATCTCCGCAACCCGCGTGGCAGAGGACAGTGTAATCTCGTCCATACCATCACTTCCGTTCACCACCAGCGCGTGCGCGACCCCCAGAGCTGCCAGCGCCTCGGCCATCGGGCGAAATAATTCGGCATCTCCGACTCCCACCACCATGCAACGCGGCGTCGCCGGATTACAGAGCGGCCCAAGCAAATTGAAGATCGTGCGGGTTGCGAGCGCGCGGCGCAACGGCGCAAGCCGCGCCAGTACCGGATGATAGGCGGGAGCAAAAATGAAACAGAACGCCGCGCGGCGCAGACAGCACGCCAAGCCCGCCGGGTCGAGGTCGATCTTGACGAAGAACTGTTCCAGCACATCCGCGGCGCCGACGCGGCCGCTTATCGCGCGATTGCCGTGCTTGGCGACCGGGATGCCGGCGGCGGCGGCGACCAGGGCCGCGCCCGTTGAAATGTTGAAGCTGCCCGAACCATCGCCGCCCGTGCCCACGACGTCGACCAGATGCGTGCCATCGAGGTTGGTCGCGCGTGCGCGTGCGCGCATCGCGCGGGCTGCGCCTTTGAGCTCCGCCGCAGATTCACCCTTCAGCTTGAGCGCGACCAGAAATCCCGCGATCAGGGCCTCCGGCGCCTGCTCGTCGAGAATCTCGCCAAACGCGCGCTCGGCCGTGACTACATCAAGCGAACGACGCGCGAGCACATCCTCGAAGGCGGCAGGCAAGGCGTTCACGTGGCAATCCGCCGCAGAAAGTTTTCCAGCACACGTTTGCCCTGAGGCGTGCCGATCGATTCCGGATGGAACTGCACGCCCTCGACTCTCAGGGTCTTATGGCGAAAGCCCATGATCTCGTTCTCTTCCGTGCGCGCGCTGATTTCCAGACAGTCCGGCACCGTATCCCACTCGACCAGCAGCGAATGATACCGCATCGCATCGAACGGGCTCGGGATGGATTCAAAGATCGTCTTGCCGTCGTGCACCACCGGCGAGGTCTTGCCATGCATCAGCCGCGATGCACGCACGACACGCCCACCGAACGCTTCCCCAATACACTGATGGCCCAGGCAGACACCGAGAATCGGCAGTTCCGCCGAAAGCTCGCGCAGAATCGCCAAGGAAACACCGGCCTCCTTTGGCGTGCACGGCCCCGGCGAAATGACAATCGCGTCGGGCGACAGCGCACGTGCGCCCGCTACATCGATGTCATCGTTGCGCTTAACGACTACAGCGGCGCCCAGCTCGCCAAGGTACTGAACCAGGTTGTAGGTAAACGAATCATAGTTATCGATCATCAGCAGTTTGGGTTTTAGTTCGCTCATGGCCGCCTGCCTCGGTTACTTCTCGAACTCGCGCGCCGCCTGCAGGGCACGAACCACGGCACGCGCCTTGTTCACCGATTCCTCGAATTCGGCACCGGGATCCGAGTCCGCAACCACCCCGCCGCCCGCCTGGATGTACACGCGGTTGTTTTTGACCAGCAGGGTGCGGAGCGCGATCGCGGTGTCGGTGTTGCCCGTGTAGCTGAAGTAACCGACCGCGCCCGCATAAATGCCGCGGCGTACGCTCTCAACTTCGTCGATAATCTCCATGGCGCGGATTTTCGGCGCCCCCGACACGGTTCCCTGCGGGAAGGTGGCACGGAAAGCATCAAACGCATCGCAGTCGTCGCGCAGCCTCCCGACTACATTCGACACGATATGCATCACGTGCGAGTAACGCTCGACGACCATGTACTCGGTAACTTTGACCGATCCGATTTCCGAGACGCGGCCCACGTCGTTGCGCCCGAGGTCAACCAGCATCACGTGCTCGGCCTGCTCCTTCGGATCCGCGAGCAGTTCCCGTTCCATCGCTTTGTCTTGGGCTTCATTCGCTCCGCGTGGTCGTGTCCCGGCGATCGGCCTGAGCGTGATATCGCGGCCCTCGACCCGCACCATGACCTCCGGCGAGGCGCCAACCAAAGTGTGATCGCCAAGCCGCAGGTAAAACATGTACGGTGACGGGTTGATGGTCCTGAGGCTCCGGTAGATGTTGAAGGGATGCGCTGTGAGCGGCGACTCAAAGCGCTGCGAAGGAACCACCTGAATAACATCACCGGCGGCGATGTACTCCTTGGCTGCCGTTACCATCGTCATGTACCCCTCGCGGGTCATGTTCGAAACGATGGTTGAATCGTTCGCGACCGCCGCTGCGCCCTCGAGCCGCGGCGGGACCGCCGGCGCACGCAACCGTTGAATCAGCTCGTCGATCTTGGTCTCGGCGCCGCGATACGCCGCGCGCGTCGACGGGAAGTCCTCGACTGGGACGTTCGCGATTACCCTGAGCGTTTGCCGCACGTTGTCGAACATCAACATGGTCTCTGTGAACATCATGTAGAGGTCCGGCACGCCCAGATCATCCTCGACGGTCTGTGGAATCCGCTCGAAGCAGCGCACGACGTCGTAGGCGAGAAAGCCCACCGCGCCGCCGAAAAACGGCGGCAGTCCGGGAAGCTCGGGAGCGCGAAAGCGTTTCACCTCCGCACCGAGTTCATCGAACGCGTTGCTAATCGAACGAACCTCGATGCCGCGGCCCGGCCGGATAAGGTCCATCCGGTTCCCGCGCGCGCGAATGACCATTGAGGGTTCCGAGCCCAAAAAGGTGTAGCGGCCCCACTTCTCTCCGCCGCGTACGCTTTCCAGGAGAAACGCGTAGTCGCCTCGCGCGACTTTCAAAAACGCCGAGACCGGGGTTTCCAGATCAGCAGCAATTTCGCGCGAGACCGGAATCAGGTTGTAACCCTGGCTGCGCAAGTCTTCGAATTCGCGCTCGGTCGGATACAGCATCGTAGTGCCCCTCAACTCCGAAAGGTTTGCCGACCCACTCTCCGACGAGGCGTTCGACTTCTCCGCGGGCGAGGTCGGAAAGAAGGTTTTTTTTCCGGACCGGGAATCTTCATGTGCCTGTCGTTCAGCTCCAAGCATTCGGTAACCAAAAAAAAGGCCGCAGGTTCTTCGCCTGCGGCCGTTTGAACTTGGTTTCGTGTGTAGACTACAAAACCAGCGCGCAGGCGGGTGCGGCGACGTGCCAGCGCCAAGCCCAAGCCTTCTGGTTCGTGCAGTTCTTCATCGGCTCTACATGATCTACGCGCGTTCAGCCGATGTCAACCGTCTAGCTGCTCTCTGGCAGATCGATACGGTGGCCACATAGCCTTCCGCCTGATTATCGTGTGTGCAATCCATTGCAAAAAAGGGCTAGTTTGGGCGGCACAAAGACAAGCAGCCATTTTTCTGGGCCTCTTTCGGAGAAGCTGAATGATTCCTTTTGCAGGTAACCCTCTCAATCGAGCAAGCGAAAAACGCCTGGAGGCCAACTGGATCGAATCGAGGCTGCACGATCCATCCTCCCTGATATTCCCGATGTGGCGCCTGGAGCCGTTCCTGCTCGGACCTGAAAACTCGGCGCCGCCGATTCAACTGGGTCTGCTCAAGCCGGGACTGACGGATGCCCTGGCCGCCGACGGGGCTCCTTGCATCTTCCTGGGGCTCGACGGCGATCGCGCCGTGTTCGCGCTTGACATCTCCGCGGCCGACAACCCCGCCAAAGAGGGTCCGCTTGCCGGGCTGGGTTTCTTCCGCGACGCGCGGGCCGCCGGGCAGATGGTTTCCATCAAGGAGGCCGCGATCATCGCGCAGGCTAAGGCGCTCATCGACTGGCATCAGCGTCACGGGTTCTGTCCCAAGTGTGGGGCCCCGACCAGGCTGATGGATGCCGGCTATCGGCGCCTGTGTGACAAATGCAACTCCGAGCATTTCCCGCGCGTGGATCCGGTCGTAATCATGCTTGCGACCAATGGGGACGCATGCCTGGTCGGACGGGGCAAGCTGTTCCCGCAGGGGATGTTTTCGGCACTGGCCGGATTTATCGAACCCGGCGAGACCATCGAGGAGGCGGTGCGCCGCGAACTGATGGAAGAAGCATCGGTCAAAGTCGGCGAGGTCAGCTACTGGGCGACTCAGCCCTGGCCGTTTCCTTCGTCCTTGATGATCGGATGCTTCGCCAAAGCCACAAGTCGCGACGTGAAAGTCGACCAGAGCGAGCTGGCCGAGGTCCGCTGGATCGAGCGGAAAGTCGCACGCGAGCTGATCGAAGGCAAACGCGTCGAGGGCATCATGGTGCCACCGCCAATCGCCATCGCCCATCACTTGATCAAAGCATTCGCGCTTGGCGAGCGATGATGATCCTCAACATGGAGGGCGCCAAGCCCGCCGGGGGCTAGTGGCGGATATATTGCGCCTTGTAGGCGGCGCGAAGTTTGTCCTGCGCTTCTTCCGCTTCTTCCTGCGAGTCGTACGGACCAACCTTGACCCGATACCAGGTCTGCCCGTCGATATCCGTGGTCTCTGCCGCAGCCGGATAACCCAGGTCCTGGAGTCGACGGACCATCTGATTTGCGCCGTCGCGATCCATCACCGCCTCGATTTGGATGGTGTACGGATGTTTGTGCGCCGAAGGGGCCGCAGGCGTCGAGGCGCTTGCGACCGCGCGCGTGTTTGCCGGCGCCGCCGCCCTGACGCTAGCGGCACTGGCGGCGCGTGAACTAGCCGCGATGGGGGGCAATGCAGAAGTATGAGGAGCGAGCACGGGAGCCGCGGCCGGAACAGACGGGGGATTTAATGCCGCAAGCGGAGCGGTAGTCGGCGTCGGCGCCATCGCGGGCGGACTCGGCAACGGGAACATCGACGAGACCTGCGACTGGTCTGGAGTGTTCTGTCTGGCGATCTCGTTTCCTGCCATCACGCCGAGAAAAAAGACCGCCCCCGAAAGCACGACCAGCCCGATCAGAATTACGAAAATTCCCCCTGCCCTGATCTCGAATCGCATCTCCCCACCTCACATCCGCTCCGGAGCGCCTACTCCGAGCAGTCCCAACCCAGCGGCGATCGCCGTTTTGAGCAGCCGCGCGAGAAAGAGCCGGGCGACGCTCAAGTCGGGATCCGTGCCAATTATACGATTCGTAGGCTTGTTATAATAGCGATGGAATTCTCCGGCGAGCTCTAGAAGATAGAAGGGGATCCGATGCGGTTCGAGGAGCTCGGCTGCTGCCGTCATCACCGCCGGTAGCCCGATCGCCCGTTTCGCGAGTTCGATCTCCTCGCCCGTGAGCAGCTCGAGCTTGATCGACTCGGAATCGCCTGGGAGTTCGAAGCCGGCCTTGTCCGCCTCCCGAAAAATGCTCGACAGCCGCGCGTGCGCATACTGCACGTAAAAGACCGGGTTCTCGGGCGCCTGCTTGCGTGCGAGGTCGAGATCGAAGTCGAGATGGCTGTCCGACTTGCGGAACAAAAAGAAAAATCGCACGACGTCCGCCCCGACTTCATCGATCAATTCGTCGAGGGTGACATAGGTCGCCTTGCGGGTGGACATCTTGACCTTCTCGCCGCCGCGCGTGAGCGTCACAAACTGGTAAATGATGACGCGTACCGGAGTGACGTCATGCCCGAGCGCTTTGACGGCGGCGACCACCTGTTGATGTTCCGCGATATGGTCGGCACCGAACACGTCGATTATCAGGTCATAGCCGGCCTCAAGCTTTTGGATATGGTACGCGATGTCCGGAGTGCGGTAGGTGGGCTGGCGCTCAGGACCGGACCGTACCAGTACCTCGTCTTTGGGCAGGCCGAGGGGAGCGCCACGCAGCCACAGGGCGCCGTCACGTTCAACCAGCAATTCGCGATCGGCGAGCCCGCGTAAAACCTCGTCGACTTTGCCCGCCTTCATGAGGTCGAGCTCGTTCGCGAAGACGTTGAAGGTGATTCCGAGCCGCGCGCAGGTCTTATTGATGTCGGCAAAGATTGCCTTGACCGCCGCAGCGCGGAATACGTCGATGTCGGGCACATCAGCCAGCTCGTCCCCGTTCGCCGCGATTAGCTGTTGCGCAATCTCGCGAATGTATTCGCCCTGGTAGCCGTCCTCGGGCAGTTTCGCCTCGCGGCGGAGCTCTTGCAGGTAGCGCGCTCGTACCGATTCCCCGAGCAGCTTCATCTGCCGGCCACCGTCGTTGAAATAATACTCGCGGGTAACTTGGAAGCCGGCCGCCTCGTACAGCCTCGCAATCGTGTCGCCGAGCACCGCATTGCGCCCGTGGCCGACGGTCAAGGGCCCGGTCGGATTGGCCGAGAGATATTCGACCTGCACTCGATGGTTCGCTCCCGGGCGCAGTTCCCAGCGGCGCGGCCGGAAGTAGTTTGCCGCTTCGCTCATCGCCCGGCGCATCTGCTTGTGCCAGTAGTGCGGAGCCATGCGGAAATTGATGAACCCGGGGCCTGCCACCGTAATTTCCGCGACGTCGGCAGGAAGTTCCACGCTGTCGCGAATTATCTCGGCGACTGCGCGCGGCGGCTTGCCCTCGGTGCGCGCCATGGCAAGCGCCACGTTCGATGCAAGGTCGCCGTGCGCGGCGTCCTTGGGTGCTTCGACTCCAATCGTATACGGAGTTGATGCGAGTTTACCTTCGGCGCACGCGCGATCGATGGCGGCGCTCAGAATCGAGACTACGATTTCGTTCATGTGAGGCGGCCCAAGCTTAATAATCGTGCCAGATAGCGGACCAGCTGTTAAGGCAGAAGTGCAGTTACCGTTACCTGCCGTGGTTCGTTCGTTTTGCGCGGGGGAGAAAAGAGGCGTGGCTCTTTACTTATCTCGGCAAAAAGGACCGCGAGCGGGTGAGTGTTTTGCTGCTCTTGACCTAGAGGCAATCTCAATGGAAGCCTGCACTCCATGGACCTGGGACTCGGAGGCAAAACTGCAATCATAACCGGGGGCAGCAAGGGAATCGGCCGCGCCGCCGCGTTGCGCTTCGTGCAAGAGGGTGCGTCGGTCCTGGTCTGCGCGCGTGGCCGGGACGCCCTCGAAGAAACCGCCGGGGCCGCGCGCAAAGCTGTGGAAGGCGCGCGCGTCTTCACTGTGCCGGCAGACCTGACGCGGGCCGATGACATTCGGCGTGTGGTCGCCGAGGGCGTCCGCACGTTCGGACGGGTTGATATTCTGGTCAACAATGCCGGCAGCGCGCGTCCAGGAGAGTTCCTGAAGCTCGGCGACGAGGTCTGGCAGGACGACTTCCAACTCAAGTTCTTCGGCTACGTGCGGATGGCGCGCGAGGTCATGCCGCACATGGCGCGCGAGCGCAGCGGCGTCATCGTCAATGTTATTGGCACGGGCGGTCTGCGGCCGACTGCCGGCTACATGGTCGGCGGGGCGGCAAACGCGGCGCTCAATCACTTCACCAAAGCGCTGGCCGACGAAGGTTCGAAACATGGCGTGCGCGTGGTCGGTATCAATCCGGGTCCGATTCTGACCGAACGCCTCCAGCTTTTCACCGAGCGCAGCGCGGGCGGACGCAACCTCGATGAAATCTACGCGCGGATGACGCCGCTTAAGCGCCCCGGCCAGCCGGAGGAGGTGGGCGATCTGATCGCGTTCCTCTCCTCCCCGCGTGCCGCCTTCATCCATGGCGCGAACATCACCATCGATGGCGGTGCGAATCCGGGGCTGATCGGATAGGACCGCAACTAGTCTTTCTTCTTGAACCACTCGGGATCATTCGACAGGGTCGGGTGGCCGTTGCCGAGTTGGATCAAGACGCCGTGGCTTGAGCGCGGCGAGATGAAGGCCTCGTACGAGGTGGGAGACCATTCGATTTCGTCAACCACCCGAACGCCCTGCGCCTTCAGTTCCGCGACCTTCCCTTTCATGTCGGGAACCTTGAAGGTGAGATGATGCATACCTTCACCCCGCTGCTCGAGAAACTTGTGGAGGAAAGAGTTCGCGCCTAGGGGTTCGAGTAATTCCACCGTGAGACCGTTTAGATCGAATTCGGCTAACCGGTAGCCAGCCCGCTCGCTTTCCGCTTCGTACATGAACCGCGCCCCGAGAATTCCCTCAAAGAATTTCCGCGCTTCCCCAACGCTTCTTACCGCAATACCTATGTGATCGAGTGTGCCAACCGGCTCTGCCATCGCGATCTCCTCCTAACTTCGCGATGGTAGCTGATTAGCTCGCCGGGAAGCACCCAGCAGATTCTCCCAAGAGGGGGCAGGGGACGGGCATTTGCCTCTGAAACGGTGGCGGGGGCCGCGCGCTTTTTGGGGGACCACCGCCCGGTCTCCCCGCCACGAGGAGGCTGCAGGACCCACTCACTGCCAATGAGACGTTCGAGACCCGGGGGAAGTTGCAGGGCGTTCTGACAGGACGTTTGGTTGAGTAGACTGCAGAGCTGTGATCGAATCCCTCAAGCCCTTTTTCTCGCTGTGGATTGCGCCGCGTGAAACCATCCGGCGTCTGGTCGATACTGATCCGACTCGCTACGTAATCGGGCTGGCGATGCTCCGTGGGGCACTGGGAAGGCTCGAGATTGCCTGGTTCAGCGCCTTGTCGCAGCGGACCCCCGTGAGCCCGTTGTGGCCCGTGGGCGTCGCCTTCGGAGTAGTCCTCGGCGCTATCCTCGGAGTTATCGGTCTATACGCTGGGGCGTGGCTAGTCGGCATCTTTTGTCGCATTCTCGGCGGCGTCTCATCTGCAATCGAGATGCGCGCGGCGTTGGCGTGGTCGCACGTTCCCGGAATCACCGCGGCCAGTGTCAGCATCGCTTTGGTTTTATTCGGCGCCGTAAATCCGCTCGAGTTCAAACATAGCCGACTGCCGGTGATGACCGGTTCGACGATCGAGCTGATGATCGTCAACGCGGTGCTTATAGGCTGGGGTGTAGCCGTGCAGCTTAACTGCATCGGCGAGGTAAATCGTTTCTCTGCGTGGCGCGCGCTCGCGGCGATTCTGCTGATGATCGCGACCCTGACGGTTTTGATCCTGCTCGTCGCGTATTTCACGGGCGGCTTGTCACACAGCGCCGTGGCGATAGCTTGATGAGGTGAACCGTTAACCTGCCTTCAACGAAGTGGAAATCGCGAAAATAGAACTCTCCTCTGCCTCAGATAATAGGTTCCCGAGTGGACGTTGCACCTTGCCGCGCCGACGTTCAGTTCTGAAGAGCTGGCTGCGCTGATTTAGTCTTATTGAGTCCTCTGCACGTGGCGACAGTTTCTCGCAAGGCTTTTGGCCGCGTTTTCTCAGACGTTAAGTGCCACGACTTTGCCCTAGACCGCATCGCAGACGGGGGTCAACTAGCGCCGGGGCGCGACCCGCAATCGATCAATCGATTCGCAGTCTCTCTGCCAGTCTGCTCGCGCGCCGACGTTCGTCCTGATTGCGCACCGCCTGCTGCAACGCGGCTTTCGTTCCAACCAGCACGCAAACTCGTTCCGCCCGCGTCATGGCAGTGTAAAGAAGGTTGCGCCGCAGCATCAGGTAATGGCTTGGATGGACCGGGACGATCACGGCCGGATACTGACTTCCCTGACTTTTGTGCACCGAGATGGCATAGCCGAGCCCCAACTCGTCCAACTCCGACTGGTCGTAATCAGCATGACCTTCCTCAAAGGCGACGGTGACGCGCCCGCGCTCCACGTCGACCGACCCCACCCGGCCTATCGAGCCGTTGAAAATTCCCTTCTCATAGTCATTTCGAAGCTGGATTACCCGATCACCCTCGCGAATCTCGCGCTCGCCCGCACGAATTCCTCGTCCTGCTGGGTTCAGGAGTTGTTGGAGTTCGCGGTTGAGCATTTGCGTGCCCAAGGGTCCGCGATTCATGGGAGTCAGCACCTGTATGTCGCCGGGTCCGCGGACGCCGAATTTGCCGATCAGCCGTTCGTGCACGAGCTGTTTGATGGTGGCAAGGACCTCGTCAGGAGCAGCGCGTTCGATAAAAAAGAAATCGCCGTCGGGATCGTTGGAGACATCGGGGAAATAGCCGCGGTTCAGTCCATGCGCATTCGCGATGATGCGGCTCTCGCGCGCCTGCCGATATACTTCGCGAAGCTGTACTACCGGGACCAGATCGGAGGCGATCACATCCTTGAGCACGCTGCCCGGTCCGACCGAGGGCAACTGGTCGCGATCTCCCACCAACACCAGCGAGCAGTTGGGCACCAGCGCCGAGAGCAGGCTCGAGGCGAGCTCGAGATCCATCATCGAGGCCTCATCGACGATCAGGTAATTGGTGCGCAATGGGAAATTTTCATCGCGCACGAAGCCCAGCGTCTCCGGCGAGTACTCGAGCAATCGATGAATCGTCCGTGCGTCGCGCCCGGTTGTATCCTGGAGGCGGCGTGCCGCGCGTCCGGTCGGAGCGGCCAAAGTCGGCTTGAGGCCCGCTTCGGATAGCGCCACCAGTAACGACCGCAGAATGGTCGTCTTGCCGGTTCCAGGCCCCCCGGTAATCACCGTCACGGCGCTCGACAAGGCAGTCTTAAGCGCTCGCATTTGCTCGGTGGAGAGGGTGAAGCTCCCGCCGCCCTTCTCCGCTTTCTTGAGCGCTCGCTCCGCGACCTGCGGAGACATCGGTCGTCCGGCGCTGAGCGCGCGCACGCGCCGGCCCACGTTCACTTCCGCGGCATGCAACTCGGCCAGATAGACCGCCACATGCTCGTCGGCCTTTTCCACGACCACCTCGCCGCCCGCGACCAGTTCCTCGAGTGCGCGAGACACCCAGTCTGCACCGATCTCGAGCTCGGACTGGAATTGCCATTCGAGATACTCGCGCGGCGCGTAGACGTGTCCTTCATCGGCCATCCGTTCGAGCAGAAACAGAATCGCCGCGCGCGCCCGCTCGATCGAATTTTTGGGGATTCCGAGCTTGGCAGCTACCAAGTCTGCGGTGCGGAACCCGATTCCGTGGATGGTACGAGCCAGCACGTAGGGGTCCCGCCGGACTACCTCGAGCGAGGAGCTCCCGAAGCGCTTGTGGATGCGCCGGGCGTGGCCCGCCCCGATTCCGTGGCCGCGCAAAAACACGACGAGCTCGCGCAGTCCTGACGAATCCTTCCATGCTGCCGCAATCCGGCTTGCGACCACGGGACCGACTCCGCTGACTTCGCGCATCCGCTCGGGGGCATTATCGAGAACTTCTCTCAAATCGTCGCCGAAATACTCGGCGATTCTCCGGGCCAGGGACGGCCCCACACCGTGAATCTCCGCTGCCAGGTATCGCTCCAGCGCGAACGCGCCGGCGGGCCGCAGGGTCTCGTAGTCTTCGACTTTGAACTGTTCGCCGAACCTGGGATGTTTTTCGAAGCGGCCGCGCACGCGAATTGCTGAGCCGATTTCCAGCCCGGCCAGGCTCCCCACGATAGTCACGGTCCTAGAGTCGTCGCGCTCAGCATAGGTCCTGACCACCGCGACCGCATAGCCGTTCTCTTCGTTAACGTACAGGACATGGTCGAGCGTGCCCTCAACCATCGTCTCGACCTGTGGGGTACCGGTCATAGCCCAAGAATTGCGCTCCCGCGAAAGCGCGTAAAGTAGCGCAGCCGCAAATGCTAACAGTCGCGCGAACGCTGATTTGGGTTCATCAGTCGAACTGAGCAAAGGTCGAAAAAGAGCGTTGCGTGCGGCGGGCGCAGCAGGTGGCTGCTCTGGCGAGCAGGCGACGTCGAGAGCGCCCGGAGACCTTGGGCCCCGCGGCTCCTGTGTGTCAGGGTTCCGCGGAGGCGGCGGGGTGAATCGGCGCGATGCCAAGACCGCTGCGCAGATTCTCGACCGCTTGATCGACGCCGTCGCTCGCCAATTCACTGGCGAGCACCCATTGTCCTTTGTTCTCCAGGAAGGTCGGCAGATTAAAGAAGTTGGTCCCAAGCGGCTGCTGAGTTTTCGAAAATTTCGCGCTCCACACCACCTGCTTGCTCTTCATGTCCAAGAGCTTGAGCGAGAAAGCCACGGATGCGGGTTTGTCGGCCGCATATTCAGCGCCGACTCGCTCCACGTAGCGCTCGACGCTTCCGTACAACACCGCGTCGGCGCCGGTCGCCTGCCCAACCTGGATCGCGGCGTCGTCGAGGTTGGCACCGGACTGGGTTTGTTGCACCGCCTGCATCACCGCCCCTTGCGGCAACAGCTTCCAGGTTCCCGAGGCCAGACGATAAATGTCTGCGGTAATCGTGTCCGCCGCTCCCGGCGCAAGCGGATCTCCGCCAAAAGGAACCGCCGCAACTATCGGCATGATCGCGAGGTTGTTCACCTCAACCTGCCGGATCGACCGCACGGCATGGCTGCTCAAATCCTTGGACTGAAATTGCTGTACGATTTTGGCGTCAGGTGCGCTGGAACCGCCGGGCGTGACCGAGCAGGCGCACAGCACGAGAGCTATCGCGCAAATGATCGTCAGCGCTGCGGCTCTGTTCATCCCTAACTGCTTGCCACCATCCTCGGTCGACTCTGCAAACTTCATCATATTAGACCTGCACCGTCATCCATTTGCCGGTCTGAAAACGCCAGCTTTTGATCGATGATCGCACGATGTAGTCGACCAGGAGCGACCACCAGATCCAGACGATCGGCCCGTGATGCCACGCGATCAGGATGGTCACGAACAACCGCACCCCATAGAATCCGGCCAGCGAACCGAACATCGGAAATTGCGAGTCCCCCGCTCCGCGCAGCGCCCCCGTGATCGTCCAGTCTATTGCCATCAGCGGCTGCGCGGCGCCCAGCGCGTACATGAAAGCGACCGTATAGGCAATGACTTGCGGATCGTCGATGAACATTGCCGCGATCTGGCGCGCGAACACGATGAACAGCAGGCCCATGCCACTCATCAGCAGGATCGCAAGCCGCGTCGAGACCCATCCTGCCTTGCGCGCAAACTCGGGATCCTCCGCGCCCAGCCCCTGTCCAACCAGGGTTGCCGAAGCGGATGAAAATCCAAACCCGGGCAGGAACGAAAGCGCGAGAATCCTCACTCCGATGAAGTAGGCTGCCACTTGTTTCTCCCCATAGGACGCGACAAACGCGACGTACGCCACGAACCCGAACTGGATAACCAGTTGCTCGATGGCGGCGGGATTGCCCACCCGCAGAATTCGCCACCCCATGTTCCAGTCAGGCCACAACCGCTCCCATTTGAAGTTGAGCAGCATCCCATCGAGCGACAGCGCCCAGAAGAACAGCACACCGCCCACCGCAATCGCGATTAAAGTCGCGAACGCGGAGCCGTCGACGCCCAGCGCGGGCAATCCCAATTTCCCGAAGATCAACACGTAATTCAGAACGATCGCGAGCACGTCGATGATCCCGCCGATCCAGAGTGGCGTGCGAGTATCTCCGGCGCCGCGCAGCGCCGAGGCACACATCAGGAAGATGCCCTGAAACGGTTCGGACAGCATGACCACTTGCAGATAACGTGCGCCCATCGCGGCCATCCGTCCCTTGACCCTGAACAACGTCATCAACTGGGGGGCGAACACGATCACCGGAATTGCGATTAGGGTGGAGACCAGCACTCCGAAAATCACCGATTGTTTGAGTACCTCTTCGGCGTCGTCGCGCTCGTTCGCGCCCGTGTAGCGCGCGACCAGCGCGATGGTTCCGGTTCCGACCGCCGCGATTCCCGCGCGCACCGCTCCGAGAATCTGAGTCGCCAACCCGACAGCCCCGACCGCCTCCGCTCCCAGTCGCCCCACCATAAGCATCGCAGCCAGTCCCAGAATCGAGTCGAGCGCGAAGGACAGAATAACCGGCCACGCGAGGGACCAGACCTCCCAGCGCATCCCCTCGACCGCAGGCAGGACTATCGCGGCTCCCGCTAGTCCGCCGCCGCTGTCGGGAACCGACTCCAGCAACTCCGACATGATTGTGAGCAGTTACGCCAGCAGCGGCACGCGCAGTCAAGGGAGTGTCGGTTCCGGCACGCTCGGCTTCGTCGATGGGACCGGTTGCGGTTCTGGAGGTGTCACGCGCACGGGCAGAATGACTAGGCTAAGGCCCTCGATCTGCAAATAACGTTGGACTTCGAGGGTAGTGTGCAGATGCAGAAACCGCCCGAGGTAGCCATCGACTTCCGCCGAGAAGATAAGCTTGCCCGCGAAAAACACCAAATGCGGATGTTGGTGAGTAAGCTCGCAGCAGAGCCTGACGACTTCCAGCACCACATCGGGCCCGATCGCGAATTTGAAGGAAGCGTGTAGACCCAGGTCGCTCGCGAATTGACAGTATTCTTTTAGATCGTCCGCGACACGCTGCTCCAGCTCGTTGATTTCCTTAGGCCCCTTCAGCAGTGCGGAATCCACCTCCCCCACGCCAATAAACACGACATTCTCGAATTCGTTCGGGAAAAGACGAGTCAGCGTGAGCAGCGTGGCGAGACCGAGCCCGTTGAATCCGTCGACCAGGATGCCCGCGGTTGGAGCTCCAGGATCGGGTTCCTTCGCGGGCTCGCGCCTGGCCTCGTAGAGCAGCGGAGTGACATCGGCCTCCAATTGTCTGAGAGCCGCCGCGAATCGATTGTAATCGCGTCGCACCAGAAAGCAGGCGCTGACAAGCGCGCCGGTTATCAGCACCGTCACCCACCCGCCCTCGTCGAATTTGAGCGTGAGAGTGAGTATCAGGATCGAAAAAGTGAAGATGCACCCCAGACCGTTGATCGCGAGCTTGCGCTTCCAACGCGACTCGGAGTCGCGCACCCGCCACCAATGAACGCTCATACCCAGCTGTGAGAGCGTGAAGGTGATAAATACGTTGATCGCGTACAGAATCACCAAGAGGCCCACCCGCGCCTCGGTACCAATCAGAATCAGGATCGCCGCACCACCCATCGCGATCACGCCGTCTTGGGTCACCAGCCGCCCACTCAGGTGCGCAAGCCGCCTGGGGAGCCATCTATCTGTGGCCATTGTCGCCAGGACCCGCGGCCCGTCGATAAACCCCGTTTGCGCCGCGACGAAGAGCAGAGCGCCTTCGGTCAAAAGCGTAAGCGTGACGATCGGACCGCCGACCGAGATCCCGCCCAGCGTCCATTCTGCGGTGGCCTTCTGGAACATCACTGCATTGAGCGTCATGCCCTCGGTCTTCTGTACGCTCTCGAGCAGGTAGCCGACGAGGATTCCACCCGCGATAAACGCCAGCGAGAACGCCATGTACAGCATCGTGCGCTTGGCCGTGACAGTCCGCGGCTCACGCAAAATCGGCAGCCCGTTGCTGACCGCTTCGATCCCGGTGTAGGTTCCCGCGCCCATGCTGTACGCGCGGAAAAAAATCACCGCCATCGCAATCAAGCCGAGTGTATCGATCCCTCCGCGTGTCTCGTGCACCGCCGCGCCGAAGATTGCTGGCAATTTGGTTGCCCGGCTCAGGAATATGTAGCCCAGGAGCCACACGTGCATAACCACAAAGGCAAGGAAGACGGGCAGCAGCGAGATGACCGATTCTTTGATCCCACGCAGGTTCATACCGATCATGAACAGAACCACCAGGAGACACACCCAGAACCTGAGCCACAGGATCGAGACCGGCATGAAACTAAAGATGGCGTCCGCCCCGCTGGCTATCGAAACCGAAATGGTCAGCACGTAGTCGATGACCAGTGCGCATCCGGACAGCACTCCCGCAGCAGGACCCAGAAGCTTGGTGGCAACCAGGTAACCGCCGCCCCCGCTGGGGAACAAATCGATGGTCTGCGAGTACGACGCCGAGATCACGAACACGGTGAGCGCGGTCAGCAAGGCCAGGAAGATCGCCAGGTACTGGTGGGGCCCCAGCGCGAGAAACGCCTCTTGCGGTCCATAGCACGACGAGCTCAGGCCGTCGGACCCCAGGCCTACCCAGGCCAGAAATGCGATCAACGAGAGGCTTCTGAAAGTCCCGGGGTCCCGGACATCACGCGGCGGGCCAATGATCCGTTCGCTAAGGGTGGCAGCCCCGCCGGAAGTGGTTTTGCGCGGTTGCGATTCCATCGCGGGTGAATTCCGGATGTCCGAACTGCCAAACTAGGCGAAACGCGAAGGTGCGCGCAAAATCGAGCGCACGACGATCCATCACACAGAGTACTTGGCGCGTTCAAGTCCGAGCTGGTAGCGCGCCGCGTCGATCAGGTTCTGCATCAAGGCTACGACCGTCGTCGGACCGGTTCCACCAGGATTGAGGGTTATCCAGCCCGCCACTTCTTTGACCGCCTCAAAGTCCACGTCGCCCGCAAACCGACCCGGCCGCACCCGCCTAAATCCGACGTCGATCACGCAGCCCCCCGGTTTCACCATGTCCGCGGTTATCAACCACGGACGTCCCACCTCGGCTCCAACGCAGCTCACCAGCAGATCGGCTTCGCGACAGACCCCAGCCAGATCCCGCGTATGCCGATGACACCAGGTCACGGTGGCGTTGCGCAGCCTGCCCCCCAGGATCAAAGCAGCCGGCTTTCCGGCAATATCGCTTCTTCCGATCACGACCGCACGGGCACCATCGACCGGCACCTTAAAAAAGTCGAGCAGCGAGAGGATCCCGCGCGGCGTACAGGGAATGAAGCGACCCCATGAGCCGCGGTAGAAGCCGCTAACACTCGATGCGCCGACGGCATCGACATCCTTGAGCGCATCCAGTGCATCGAATAGTCGAAACTGATCGACCGTACCGGGAAGAGGGAGCTGAATCAGGATGCCGGTAGTCTTGGCATCGGAATTGAGTTGCCCAATCACCTGTAGCAGTGAATCCGTGGTGCAGTCCGCCGGATCGATTGCGATCACCTGGCTGTGAAAGCCTAAGTCCGCGGCCATCCGCTCCTTGTTGCGAATGTATTGGCGCGACGCGGGGTCATTTCCGACAAGGATAGCCGCAAGCGACGGAACGCATCGGTGGCGCTCGCGCAGCTCCTTGGCGTGGGCGAGCAGCTCAGGCATGAGCCTCTCCCGCAACGCTCGTCCATCAATGATCACGGCACTCATTGTGCTTCACTCGAACTATAGCACGCTTGAAAGTGGGGCAAGGCGTTGTGGATAGCGTCCCGCGTTTGTGGGCATCCACTTGCGATTTGTCTCGTTGAGGTTTTTTCGGTTTGTTAGAATCAGCTAAACATGGACGCTCTCAAGCGTACCCCGCTGTTCGCCCTCCACCAGAAACTCGCTGCCCGCATGACAGTTTTCGGTGGTTTCGAGATGCCCGTCAGCTACGCGGGGATCATCTCCGAGCATCTGGCCGTCCGCTCCGCGGCAGGGGTTTTCGATCTGAGCCACATGGGCGAGTTCGAAGTCCGCGGGCCGCATGCCCCGGAACTGCTCGAGCGTGCGTTCACCAACTCGGCAGCTCGTCTGCACGATGGGCAGGCGCAATATACGATCATGTGCGCCGAAGACGGCGGCACGATCGACGATCTGATCGTCTATCGGCGGGCTGCGGACGACTACCTGCTCTGCGTCAATGCCTCGAACATTGCGCCTGACTGGGAATGGCTCTCACAACTTAATCGCGCCGTCGGCTCCGGCCTTAGAGATGTCAGCGAGCAGACCGCACTGGTCGCGGTACAGGGCCCGAAAGCACCTGGAATACTCACCACGCTGGCGGATTTTCCGATTGCGGAAGTCGCGCGGTTCGGGTTCCGCGAAGGACGAGTGGCGGGAGCGCGATGCATTGCTGCGCGCACCGGCTATACGGGTGAAGACGGTTTCGAGCTTTTCGTCTCGTCGGATGAGGGAGAAAAAGTTTTCGGCGCGGTTCTAGATGCTGGCAGGACTGCCGGACTGGCACCGTGTGGACTTGGCGCACGCGACACCTTGCGGTTGGAAGCCGGCCTTCCCCTTTATGGTCATGAACTGGACCGCGCGACTTCCCCGGTGGAAGCGGGTTTGAATGCTTTCATCAGGTTCGGCCGGCCGTTCGTGGGAGAGGCCGCGCTTCGGACGCAGCGCGACCATGGCCCTCGCAAGCGGCTCGTCGGCATCGAAACCGACGATGCGCGCAGCATTGCACGCCGGGGATATCGGGTTTTCCGCGCAGGCCGCGAAATGGGAATTGTCACCAGTGGCACGATGGGTCCAAGCGTCGGGCGGCCGGTAGCAATGGCCTACCTGAGCGCCGGTGCGATGTCTCCTTCCACGCCCGTCGACGCAACAGGTGTAGAGGTTGAAATACGCAATCGGCAGACGCCCGCGACCATCGTCAAGCTTCCATTCTATCGGCGACCACGCGCGAGCAGAGATCTATGAGCGCATCGACCTCGAATTCAAAAGCAACGGACTGGGAGGAGGGAGTTTCTAACCAATGAGATTCATTCCGCACACCGCGGCTCAAGTCGCCGCGATGTTAGAAACCATCGGAGTAGCAAACGTTACGGATCTGATAAGCCATGTGCCGGCCGGGCTCCGCGAACTGGCGGAGATCAAACTCGACCCGGGCCGGAGCGAAGCTGAAGTGGTTTCCGAATTGCGCGCGCTTGCCGCGCGCAACCAGGGCGCCTCCGACTACACCAGCTTTCTGGGCGGGGGTTACAACCGCCACTACATTCCCGCGGCCGTACGCGCGGTGGCTTCGCGCGCCGAGTTCGCCACCAGCTACACGCCCTACCAAGCTGAAGCGAGCCAGGGTACGACCCAAGCCATCTTCGAGTTCCAGACCTTGATTACCCAGCTGACCGCCATGGACGTCGCCAACGCCAGCATGTATGACGGCGCGTCGGCGACGGCCGAGGCGGTCTTGATGGCGCGACGGCTCAAGCCCAAGCGCAAGACCATCGCAGTCTCGCGCGCGTTGTGGCCCGACTACCGCGAGACCATCCGCACCTATCTTAGCGCGCTGAGCGGCATCGAGTTCCTGGAGCTGCCGTTCGACAACCACACCGGCATGGTTGATCTGGGCGCCTTGGCCGATATCGCCGGCGAAGAATTGTTGTGCGTCGTGCTCGGATACCCCAACGTGTTCGGCGTCATTGAACCGCTCCGCACCGCGACTGAAATCGCTCATCGCGCCGGCGCACTGGTCGTGTCCGCCACCGCCGAGCCACTCTCGCTTGGCTTGCTCAAGGCGCCGGGTGAGCTGGGCGCGGATATCGTCGCAGGCGAAGGCCAGAGTTTCGGGCTTGCGGTCGAGTTCGGTGGCCCCGGCGTTGGCTTCCTGGCGGCGCGCACCGAACATCTGCGGCAAATGCCGGGGCGGCTGGTGGGGCAAACTCGCGATCGTGACGGTCGCCGCGCCTTCTGCCTGACCCTTGCCACCCGAGAGCAGCATATTCGGCGCGAGCGCGCGACTTCGAATATCTGCACCAACCATTCGCTCTGCGCGCTCGCCGCGACTGTGTACCTGTCGCTGCTGGGACGGCAGGGACTACGCGAGTTGGCGGAGCGCAATGTCGAGCTCGCGCACGAGGCCATTGACGCGCTCGCAGCACGTGGCCTGCGGCGGAGATTCAGCGGTCCCGTCTTTAACGAGTTTGCGCTCTCGCTGCCCCACCCATCGAATGCCCTGGCCTGGGCCGAGCAGCGAAGAATCCTGGCCGGAATCGCGCTCCAACCCTACTACCCGGAGCTCGGCGACAGCATTCTCATCTCGGTCACCGAAATGAATCGCAGCGCGGAGCTGCGCAGGTTGGCAGACGTGTTGGCCGAGGGGCGGTGATGGCGACGGCGGGCAGGATTACACCAATCGTAGCAATGAAGCCGAAGACGGAACCCACCAGAGCGACCCAACCGACCGAGGTTCCTTTGATCTTTGAACTTTCCACCGAGGACAGGCGCGGCACCGACCTGGGTGCGCGAACCGCAGGCAGCAGGTCGGGCGCCGAAATCCTCGGTAGCGAGCTCTGCCGAACCGATCTGGTGGGATTTCCCGAACTCAGCGAACCGCAGGTCCTGCGCCACTTCCTGCGCTTGTCGCAGACCAACTTCGCGCAGGCGTTGCAGTTTTATCCACTCGGGTCGTGCACGATGAAATACAACCCGGTGGTGAATGACGAAATGGCGGCACTCGAGGGCTTCGCCTCAATACATCCGCTCACGCCCGCTCATCTCGCGCAGGGCGCGTTGGAGTTGATGGCCCGGCTCGAAGCAGCCCTCGCCGAGATTACCGGCATGGATGCGATCTCGCTGCATCCGGCGGCAGGCGCGCAGGGCGAACTCACCGGACTGCTGGTCATGCGTGCGTACCATCGCAAGCGCGGCGAGAATCGGCACAAGGTCATCATCCCCGACACGGCGCACGGGACTAATCCGGCCAGCTGCACGCTTGCCGGGTTCGAGGTCCTAGTGGCGCGATCCAACTCGCGCGGCTTTCTCGACGCGGACGAGGTGAGGCGGCTGGCCGGCCCCGATGTTGCCGCCATGATGGTTACCAATCCGAATACGCTTGGTCTGTTCGAACCCGAGATTTGCGAAATCGCGCATCTTCTCCACGAGCAGGGCGCGCTCCTCTACATGGACGGCGCCAACATGAACGCGCTGATGGGGGTTGCAAAGCCCGGCCATATGGGCGCGGACGTCGTGCAACTGAACCTGCACAAGACCTTTTCGACTCCACATGGTGGCGGTGGCCCGGGAGCTGGGCCGATCGGGGTGAAGCAGATGCTGGCGCCGTTTCTTCCCGGCCCGCGCCTCAAGCACACGGAGCGCGGATGGGTTTTCGATGAGTCGCGGCCCGACTCGATTGGCCGGCTGCGCTCATTTCATGGAAATTTCGGGATGTTGGTGCGCGCCTACTCGTACATTCTCTCCCTGGGCGGGGACGGGCTGGCCGATGCGAGCCGCAATGCGATCCTCGCCGCCAACTACGTTCGCAAGCGGCTGGAACACTGCTTTCCGAGCGCGTCGCCGCAACCGTCGATGCACGAGTGCGTGCTCGAGCATGACCTCGAAAGCCGCACCGGTGTATCCACTCTCGAAATCGCAAAACGCCTGCTCGACTTCGGAATCCACCCGCCGACCATCTATTTTCCCCTGGTTGTAAAGGGCGCCCTGATGATCGAACCCACCGAAACCGAAAGCAAAGAGGTACTGGACCACTTCATCTCCGCCATGGAGCGCATCCATGACGAGGCCCTCAACGATCCGCAAACCGTAAAGAAGGCTCCCCACACGCTACGCCTGTCACGCGTCGATGAAGCGGAGGCAGCTCGTCGTCCCATCCTGCGCTGGCAAGCAAAGCCGGATTGAGAGCGTTCCCCGTCCGCATTCTTTCTCGGCGACGGGAGGATTTTCGGCGGACGCACCCGGGTGCGCGCGGGTGGGGTCTGGCTAGTTCGTTGCGGAGACCAGCCGAAGCGCCCGCTGATAGTCCTCCGGAGTATTGAGGTTTACGAAACTGAGCAGATCAGGATCGAGCGCGCGCAATTCCTGCTCCCCTACTTTGCGCACCGACACGGCTTCCACAATTTGTGCGAGGCGCGCCTCGCCCATCGCGATCATCGAATTGATGGCGACAACGCAGCGCTTCCGGTAAACGGCATGTAGCGGCTGGACGAGCCCGGCGATTTCGGGTACCACCGCGTCGTACTGCTCGAGCATCCCGCAGAGCGATGACGCGATGTCGGCACGCAGGAAGGGTGAATCGCACGCGCACACAAAAGCGTAGTCATTTCGAATCGCCGCCAGGCCCAGCGCAAGCGCAGGGAGCGGTCCCTCATACTCGCGCTCATCCCGAACGATTCGGACGTCACCCAAGCGCGCTGCTTGGGCCAAGCCCGCCGGAGAGGTCACCAGTACGATTTCGGGAAAGCTTTGATGCAGTTCGGCAACTATGCGCTCGAGCAAGGTGGTCGCGCCGAATTTGAGCTCGGCCTTGGGACGGCCCATCCGGGAGCTGCGTCCTCCTGCGAGCACTATCGCGGAGAATTCCTCGTGCACTGCCGACGCCCAAATGGAAAAACTAAAGCGCTACATGAAGTAGGGCTGGGCGAGCTTCTCGAACTCGCCGTACATGAGCCAAACTTTCACGTTATAAGCGTGGGGATGTGCGATCGGTCTGTTCCCGACCGCCTTGAGTCCGAACTGCCGGTACAGATGGTACAGCGCTTCCACCGGGTTTGTGATGATCAGTTTCGGGCGGCGCGAAAAGAGAAATAGTTTGGCCGTCTCCGACATCATCTTGACCAGTCCCTTGCCCTGGTAGTTAGGCTCAATGACCATCCCGCCAAACTCCCACACGTCGCCGGGATCAAGCCCCTTGAACAGCGATGCCGGATAAAGATGCCCCAACGTCAGAGGGGCATCAGCGAGGCAGCGCGCCCAGAACGCGCCGATTAATCGGGGCCGCTTCTTGTCCTCACCCGGCCGGATCTCGTAGAGGCCAAAGTGGAGCGCGAGCGGCCACAGGATCATGTGCACCCGCTTCTCCTCGACATTCAGGTTCTTCCATGTTCGACGATGTAGCGCCGCGAGCTCCCTGAATCCGGTTTGCGTTCCGACTGGCCGGACCTCGAGACGCGCGCGAAGCGCGGGTGAAACGAATGGACCTGGTACGGTCGGCGTCCTCATAGCGCGCTGCGGCGGTGAGATCATAGCTTGGTTGCTTTGGCGGACTGGTTCCCGGTGCGGTTCACTCAATCCAGTGGAATTCGGTTGAGTATCGCCCTCACGGTGGCGCTCTTTTTCACAAGACATTGGTCTGTGATCGGGACGGTGTCACTGCTCCGCTGACATGGTGAGCTAATTCCGCCGGTAATGGAAATCTCATGATTCAACGATATCTCGCGCGCACCGAAGCGCGAGCACCGAGCGACTTTTTGTAGTCCGGCAAGTGCAGTTCAGGCGCCGGGGCGGGCCGGCCGCCAAAGCCACGACGGCTAAAGAAAAGGGGCGCCCCGGTTTGGAGTGCCCCTTCTCAGGTTGACGGAATAGAGTCCTACAGTTTCACGTAGACCGACTTTATCTGCGTGTACAACTCGATCGCGTGCTTGCCGAGCTCGCGGCCAAAGCCTGATTGCTTGTACCCGCCGAACGGCGACATCGGATCGATCTGTCCATAGGTGTTGACCCAGACGGTTCCCGCTTTCAGTGAGCGTGCGATCTTGTGTGCGCGGCTGATGTCTTTGGTCCAGACCGCCGCGGCCAGACCATAGGTCGTGTCGTTGCCCTGGAACACCGCGTCGCCCTCGTCCTTGAATTTGATCGCGGCCGCCACCGGGCCGAAGATCTCCTCGCGCGCAATCTGCATGGAATTTTTCACGTCAGTGAACACGGTAGGTTGCACGAAATACCCGCGCTCCTGCTTGCCCGCTTCGCCGCCGACCTTGGCCTTCGCGCCTTCCTTCTTGCCGATATCCAGGTAGCCCAGTACCCGCTCGTGCTGTTCCTTCGATACCAGCGGACCCATGCGGGTGCTCGTATCGAGCGGATTGCCGAGGGTGATGCTCTGCGCCATCTGGGACAGCGTATCGGTGAACTGATCGTACATTGACTCCTGCACGAACACGCGGGACCCGGCACAGCACACCTGCCCCTGGTTCATGAAGATTCCGAGCATCGAGCCGAATGCGGCTGCCTGCATGTCGGCGTCGGGGAAAATGATGTTCGGTGACTTACCGCCCAGCTCCAGCGACACGCGCTTGAGGTTGCCCGTGGAAGCTTTGAGGATAAGCTTGCCAACTTCGGTCGAACCGGTGAACGCGACCTTGTCGATGTCGGGATGCTCGGCGATCGAGCTTCCCGCGCCAGGGCCGAACCCGGTGATGATCTGAACCACGCTCTCGGGTAATCCGGATTGCAGGATGAGCTCGCCCAGCCGCAGTGCCGTGAGTGGCGTCTGCTCGGCGGGTTTCAGGATGACGACGTTGCCGCAGGCGAGCGCGGGTGCGATCTTCCAGGCCGCCATCAATAGGGGGAAATTCCACGGGATGATCTGTCCACAGATTCCAACCGGCTCGCGCAGCGTGAAGTTGAACATCCCGGGTTCCGAGGGGTTGGTCTCGCCGTAGATTTTGCTGGCCCACCCTGCGTAGTAGCGGAAGGTCTCCGCCGCGCCGGGAATGTCGATGTTCTTGGACTCGAAGATCGGTTTGCCGTTGTCGAGCGTCTCGAGCTCGGCAAGTTCCTCGGCGTGTTGATCGATCAGCTCCGCTATCTTGAGCAGAATGTGGGTGCGGCCGTGGGGGTTCATCGAGGGCCATTTGCCCTGCTCGAAAGCCTTACGAGCATGCTTTACCGCCTCATCGACGTCCGCCTTGTCGCCCTCCGCAACGAGGCACAGCACTTCCTCGTTGGCGGGGTTAAGGGTCTCAAAAGTCTTGCCCGACTTGGACGACACCCACTTGCCGCCGATCAGGAGTTTCTTCGGACCGCTTTTCAGAAATTCGAGCACGCCGCTCGACTTGGCGCCGCGAGCGGCACTCTCGACAGAAGGTGTTGCTCCCATAGAACAATCTCCTCAAGAAAAAATGGTTGTGGCCTGGCCTCACTCGCTCGGGTGTCCGCCGCGAAAAGAAAGACGAACGATCGAACGCCTGCTCAACAGAAAAATGTTAATGAATCGCGCCCGAATGAGCAAAGCGCGATTTTGCCAGCATGGGTCCGGGCGGCTATTCTGGCTCGCAACCCCCAGTGACTTTCAAACAGACACCGCTCATCGTGCAGTATTTGTCGGTCAAGCAGCGCGTGCCTGACGCCATCCTGTTTTTCCGGCTCGGCGACTTTTACGAGATGTTCTTTGAAGATGCGGAAGTCGGAGCTCGCGTCCTCGACATCCAGCTCACCTCGCGCTCCAAAGACGGGGTTCCGCTGTGCGGCGTTCCCTATCACGCCTCCGAACCCTACATCGCCAAGCTAATCAAGGCGGGCCATAAGGTCGCCATCTGCGAACAGGGCGCTCTGGACGGCAAAGCCCGCGGGATCATGCCGCGCCAGATCGTGCGGGTGATCACGCCCGGCACGGTCGGTGAAGAAACCGTCCTTATCGCGGGCGAGAAAAGCTACCTCGCCGCGATCACGCCCGATGGCGCCGAGGGGTTCGGGGTTGCCGTGCTGGATGTGTCCACCGGCGAGTTTTTGATGACCCGCCTCGCTCACCTCCGGGCGCTGCAAGAGGAACTCGCCCGCCTGGCCCCCCGCGAAATCCTGCTGGTCGGGACCCATCCCGAACTTAAACCACTACTTGAAGACTGGTCGTCCGTCAGCGCCCTGGAACGTGGCGCGGATCCGCTCGAAGACCGTGGCGCGCTGACACGGCGGTTTGGCGAGGAAGCGGTCACCGGCTTGGACGACGTGATGGCGGCAGCGGCCGCCGCAGCACTGCGCTACGTCGAGGAGAACTTTGGACGTGACCTGGCCCATTTGAACGCACCGGTCTTTTATCGCGCCGCGGGATACATGATGGTCGACGAGACCACCCGACGGCACCTGGAACTGGTCGCGGCGAGCGACGGCTCGCGTCGTGGTTCTTTGCTCTCGATTCTCGATGAGACCGTAACCGCTGCGGGCGCGCGTACTTTGGCAACCTGGATCACCTATCCGCTGCTCGCCCTCGATGAAATCGGCGCGCGCCACGATGCTATCGAGGAGCTGTTCGATGCCGACCTCGGCGGCACCGTCAGCGATGCGCTCAAGCAAATCGGCGACCTGGAGCGGCTGGCGGGACGAGTGGGGGCAATGCGTGCCTCGCCCCGCGACTGCCTGCGGCTTGCGCAAGCGCTCGGGGCGGTCGCGACCCTGCGCCAGTGGCTGGCCGATCGCAGGAGCGCTTTTATCCAACATCTTGCGGCGCGAATTTCACCGAATCCGGAGCTGGTAGAAGAAATCGACGCGACTATCAGCGAGGAACCTCCCGTCAATCCCCGCGAAGGAAACGTAATCCGGCGCGGGTTTAGCGCCGAGGTGGATGAACTCCGCGGCCTCGCCTCGGGAGCACGCGAGGTAATTGCGAAGCTCGAAGCGAGCGAGCGTGAACGGACCGGAATTTCCTCCCTCAAAGTCCGCTACAACAACGTATTCGGCTACTACATCGAGATCACCAAGGCGCACCTCGAACGCGCGCCGTCGGACTATGAGCGCAAACAGACGCTGGTCGGCGCCGAGCGCTTCACCACCCCGGGTCTCAAAGAACTCGAGCGCAAGATTCTCTCCGCCGAATCGGGCCTGAAGGAATTGGAGTTGCAGCTATTCACCAAGCTTGTGCGCGACTTGCAGGCCGAAAGCTTGACGATTCTGCAGACCGCGCGGGCGGTCGGAGAATTCGATGCGCTCGCCTCGCTGGCCAAGGTTGCCCGGCGGCGCGGCTACGTGCGGCCCGCGATGAACTCCACCCGCCGCATCCGGATTCGCGATGGACGCCACCCGGTGCTGGAGGCTGGCATGCGCACGGGCGAATTCGTCCCCAACGACCTTGAGGCCGACCCGGATTCCCGACAACTCCTGCTCATCACCGGGCCGAACATGGCGGGCAAGTCGACCTACCTGCGCCAGGTCGCCCTGATCGTGATCATGGCGCACATGGGCAGTTTCGTTCCCGCGACCAAGGCCTCGATCGGAGTTGTCGACCGGGTGATGACCCGCATCGGGGCACGCGATGAACTGCGCCGCGGCGAATCCACCTTCATGGTGGAGATGAGCGAGACCGCACGCCTGCTCAGCGGACTGACCGAACGCAGTCTGCTACTGCTGGACGAAGTGGGTCGCGGGACCAGTACCTTCGATGGGCTGGCGATCGCATGGGCGGTTGCGGAGTATCTGCACGACTCGACCCGCGCCAAGGTGCTGTTCGCGACCCATTTCCACGAGTTGACCGACCTTGCACGCGAGCGTCCGCGCGTGAAGAATCTCAGCATGGCGGTGCGCGAATGGGGCGGGGAGGTGCTGTTCCTTCGCCGGGTCATCGAGCAGCCGGCCTCGCGCAGCTACGGAATCGAAGTGGCGCGGCTCGCGGGTCTTCCCGACTCGATTATCGGCCGTGCCAGAGAGATTCTTTTCAACCTCGAGCAAGGCGAATTCGACGATTCGGGCCAGGCCCGATTGGCGCACGCCCATCATCATGAGAGACTCAGCCAGCAGATGAGCCTCTTCTCTCCGGGCGAGAGCCGCGTCGTCGATGAACTGCGCGGACTTGACATCGATCGCATCACTCCGGTCGAAGCTCTGGCCACCCTCGCGGCGTTTAAAACCCGTATCAAAAAGGATTCGACCTGAACCTCGCATAAAACTTTCGTCATGAGTGGAGTGGGCAAGGCGGTGGGACGGATAATGGTGGCGAGCACGACCGTCGTGCTGTGCGCACTCGGTGCCACCTCGTCGGCCCCGACCCCAGCGGTAGCGCTCGCCTTCGCCCGTGTCGAGCAACACGGCGGCGCGGTCGAGCTCCACTTTGGCTTCCGTGGGCCGGCGCCAAGCTGGAGCCTGCGCACGCATCACAGCGAATTAATACTCGACCTTTCCGCCACCACCACGGAATTGCCTCCCCGCCCGCTGTTCGGTCAGGAAGTCGCACCGATCACGACCGTGCGCATCCGCGACATCGGAAGCGGGCAGGCCCAGATCGCGATCGACGTGGAGGGGAAAACCGACTATGCAATCGCGCGCTTGCAGCGCGAAATCGTGCTGAGGTTCGCCGCGGCCGGAACAATACCCAATCTCGCGGCTCCCATCCTGGTGCGCAACGATAACGATCGTTCCGCGCCTCCCCCGACCACCCAACCGCACGCCCCTGAGCTCCAACCAGCGGCCCAGAAAGTCGCATCCGCCTTGCCCTCGCAAGAAAAGCGACCGATCTCTGCGCCCACCAGGCCGCAAGGCCAGCTCGCCCTGGCGACCGAGGGTAGCGGGACCGCGATTGAATATCCGCTGGTAATGATCGATCCGGGGCACGGCGGGTATGACCCCGGCACCAGTTCCGCGTCGGGGGTCCAGGAAAAGGATCTCGCGCTGGCGATTGCAAGGCGGCTTGAGCACGCGCTTTCCGAGCGCGGGTTGCGGGCGGAGATGACAAGAACGAACGACGTCTTCGTGCCGCTTCCGGAGCGCACCGCAATTGCCAATCGTGCAGGCGCCGATCTATTCGTCTCGATTCACCTGAATTGGAGCCCCAACACGATGACCAGCGGCATCGAGGTCTACTACCTGAACAACACCACCGATCGGGCGACCATTCGTCTCGCGCGGATGGAAAACGCAGGTGCGCCGGCCACCTATGGCGCCGGCACCGGACCCAACCTAAACTACATCCTGACCGACCTGCGTCAGCAGTATAAGGCCAACGAGGCGGCCTCATTGGCGCGCATGGTCGATGCGCAGGCGGTCGCAACCCTCGACGCGGGACTGGGAACCAACGTGAATGCGCTCGGCGCCAAGATGGGACCGTTTTACGTGCTGGTAGGCGCCCATATGCCGGCAGTGCTAGTCGAAACCGGATTCCTTTCAAACCTCGGCGAGGCGCAACGCCTCGAATCGGCCTCTTACCAGGAAGTACTCGCCGACGGTATCGCTACCGCGATCACTCACTACTTCAATGCCGACGTCGCGGTAGGCAACTTGTGAGCGCGAGCACCCCTTCCCTGTCCCCCGAGTCAGCCTCGGCTCTCAATCGCCTCCGTGGCGAGGATGCGCTGGTTCAGGCATTTGAAGCCATCCGAACTCCCGGAGCGACCGCGCGTCTGTACCTGGAAGCGGTCCGCGAGGAGCTTAGGCAGCTCCACATGGGTGGTGCCTCCGGTTCCGAGATCGTCCGCCTGTACACTGCATCGGTCGACGATCTGCTGCGCGCACTGTTCCGTTACGCCGATGCCGAGTATAGTCGCCGCTTTCCCAAGCTTAATCAGCGCATCACCATCGTGGCGCGCGGCGGTTACGGCCGCGCCGAATTGAATCCCCAATCCGATATCGACCTACTCTTTTTGCATGACTACAAACGCGGTCCGTATGCAGAGGTGGTCACCGAACTTATCCTGCATGCGCTCTGGGACGCGCGCTTGACCGTGGGACACGGCCTGCGCACGGCGCGTGAATGCGTCCGCCTGGCCAACGAGGATCTCAAGGAGAAGACCGCGCTGATAGATGCGCGGTTCCTGGGTGGGGACGAAAAGCTCTACACCGAGCTCGACAAACTGATGGTGGCCGAGGTTCTTAACCGCAACCAGCAGAAATTCTTCAAGGCCAAGCTCGAGGAAAGCCGCGAGCGACATGCCCACTTTGGCGACTCGATTTATCTGCTCGAACCTCAGCTCAAGGAGGGTGAAGGCGGTCTCCGCGATCTGCACACCGCCATGTGGCTGGCGGCCGTGAAATACAAGGTTCACTCGCTGGGCGAGCTGGTCCAGAAGGCAGTCATCACCGACCAGGAGGTGACCGAAGTCCGCGCGGCGCGCGATTTTCTCTGGCGGGTTCGCAACTCGCTGCACTTTCTCACTGGACGACACTTCGACCAGCTCACCTTCGAGATGCAGGAACGAATCGAGTCACTCATGGGCTTGAAGCCGGTCGAGGGTCAACCGGCGGGATCCGCCCTGATGAAGACCTACTATCAGCACGCCACCACCATCTATCAGTTCGCGGAAGGGCTGATCGCGCGGGTCGTCGAAGGACCACCGAGCGGTCGGTTTTTCCGGCGCTCTCCGCTGCGGCAGATCCGTCCCGGGGTAGTGATTCAGCAGAACCTGCTGACCATCGGCGATCCCGAGCTGTTCGACCGCGATCCGCTCAACCTGATCGCCATCTATGCCGATTACCAGGCGCAAGGCGTCAAGTTGTCGGGCAGCGCCTATCAGCTGGTGCGCGACAAACTGGGCCTGATCGACGAGGCCGCGCGCAATAGTCCCGCCACCGGCGCTGCGCTGATGAAGATCCTCGCCGGGCGCGAGCGCGTCGCCGATACGCTCGAGGCTATGCATCGCTCCGGGGTGCTCGGTGCGATCATTCCCGAGTTCGGAAATTTATACGCGCGGGTACTCCACGATCTGTATCACATCTATACGGTGGACCGTCACTCGCTAGTCGCGGTGCGCGAGCTCGAGCGCTTGCGAACCGGCGAATTTAAGGTTGCGACCCCGCTCCTGACCGAAGTGGCGCGCCAACTCGACTGTCTGCCGCTGGTGTTCCTGGCCCTCCTGCTCCACGACATCGGCAAGGGCCATGGTCACGACCATCACGAGCGCGGCGCAACGCTAACCGCGGACGTGTCGCGCCGCCTGGGTCTCGACCCCGAAGAGATCGACCTGGTGGTGTTCCTGGTCCGCAACCATCTGATGATGTCACAGGTTGCGCAAAAGGGTGACATCGACGACGAGCGCACGGTCGATGATTTTGCGCGGACCGTGGGTTCGATCGATCGGCTGAAGGCGCTCTATCTGCTGACCTATGCGGACATGCGCGCGGTCGCACCCAATGTCTACAACAACTGGCGCGACATGCTGCTCAGCGATCTGTACATGCGCGCGCTGAAATTGATGGAACAGGGCAATCGCGAGGCGGTCGACCCCGCGCGCCGCCTGACTACGGTCAAGAGCACCGTCCGCGAGCAGCTTACTCCGACCGGCGCGCCACAGGCGGAAATCGAAGCGTTTCTCGCCGAGATGCCGGAGCGCTACTTCTTCACGGTCCCGGAATCCGACATCGTGATGCATTTCGATCTCACGCGCGCGCTCGGAGATCACCCGCTGGTTGCGCGCATTCGTCATTTTCCGGACCTGGAGTTCAGCGAATTCACGGTCGTCACGCCCGACCAGCCGGGCCTCTTTTCCATGATCGCGGGCGTGCTTACCGCCAACAACCTCAACATCCTGTCAGCGCGGATCACGACCCGCGCCTCGGGAGTCGCGCTCGATGTGTTCCGTGTATCGCACCTGATGGGCGCCGGCGCGATGGCGATGGAGGAAGATCGCTGGGACCGCGTCCAGCGCGACCTGGAACAGGTGATCATGCGCCAGCAGGAGATCGGCGCGCTGGTCGCGTCGGCCCACCACGTCCGCACCGCCAAGAGCAAGTTCGTGCGTCGCGTGCGGACCGAGGTCACCGTCGACAACCGCACCTCCGAACAATTCACGGTGGTCGATGTGTTCACGCAAGATCGGGTCGGCCTGCTATTCACGATCACGCACACGCTGTTCAAGCTCGGCTTTCTGATTCACCTGGCGCGGATTTCGACCAACGCCGACCAAGCCCTCGACGTGTTTTACATCAGCGACCGCAACGGCGAAAAAGTTACCGACCTGGCGCGGTTGCGGGAGTTGCGCGACACGCTGCTGGAAAAACTGGAGCAGCATCCTGCCGAAGGTAGCATCGCTTGAGCACGCGCAGGACCCCGCAAACCAACTGGGACGCGCTCATCGACGCCCACCTGGTGCGGCTGCGCGTGGAGCGCGGGCTCAGCGCCCACTCGCTCGAGGCATACTCGCGCGACTTGCGAAGCCTTCAGGAGTTCTGCCGAGTGCACGGGATCGAGCCGCCCCAGTTCGACGGTGGCGTCCTCACGCGATACCTGGAATCGCTGGCCGACCGGGGCTTTGCGCCGACCAGTCAGCGGCGCCATCTCTCGGCGGTACGCGGACTCGCGCGCGAGATGGTCGATCGCGGCGTAATCACCCGTGACCCGCTCCTGTCAGGAAAGCTAACCACCTTGAGCCGCAAGCTGCCGCGGACCCTGTCGCGCCGCGACATCGAGACGCTACTCGAGACGATCGATACCTCGATGATCCGCGGCCTCCGTGACCGCGCGATGCTGGAGCTCGCCTACAGTTCGGGCCTGCGCGTGTCGGAACTGGTCGGGGTGCAGGTGCCCCACGTCAATTTGCGTGCCGGACTGGTGATCGTCCCCGGCAAGGGCGGCAAGGAACGAATGGTTCCCCTGGGCCGGTCTGCGGCAGACGCAATCGCCGAATACCTCAAGCGTCGCGAGGAGGAGTTGCGTTGCGCCACAACCAACAACAGCCCCCGCGACTCGCTGAAGCCAGCTCGCAGGACCAAAGCGCTGTTCATCACCCGCCTGGGCGGGCCGATGACGCGACAGGGATTCTTCAAGGCGCTCAAAGCGTGGGCAGCCACCGACCGCAGGCTCAGCTGGATGAGCCCGCACACACTGCGCCATTCATTTGCGACCCACCTGCTTGAAGGCGGCGCCGACCTGCGCGCGGTGCAGGAGATGCTCGGCCACAGCGATATCTCGACCACACAGATCTACACACACCTGTCCAGGAGCCACCTGCGCAAGGTTCACCGCACCTATCACCCCCGCGCGACCCGCGCGACCGCCATGGACGCCGACTGAAATTGGAAAAGCTTGCTGACTTCATTCCCTCCCTGCTCATCGCCGCGTTGCCGATCCTGTTCGCGATCATCGCGCACGAGGTGATGCACGGGGTTATCGCGCTGCGACTGGGCGACGACACCGCGCTTCGCGCCGGACGCCTGACTCTGAACCCAATTTCACATATCGATCCCTTCGGCACGATCGTCCTGCCGGTCATCCTGATGTTTCTGCATCTTCCTGTGTTTGGTTATGCGAAACCGGTCCCGGTCAATTTTTCGCGACTGAGAAGTGGACGAACCGGAATGATGGAGGTGGCCGCGGCCGGACCGCTGACTAATTTCGCCCTGGCCATTGCGAGCGCGCTCGCGCTGCGCGGCATCTTGCGGTTTGCCGGTGGGCCGTGGCAGGCGCCAATCGTGGTGCCGCTGGCCTACATGATGAAGTACTCGGTCCTGGTCAACATCGCTCTGGGGGTATTCAACCTGTTTCCGCTCCTTCCGCTCGACGGCGGACGAGTGCTCACCGGCCTGCTTCCCCTGCCCGCCGCCCGCGCCTTCGCCCGGACGGAACCCTATGGATTTCTGATCCTGCTGGTGCTGCTATATACGGACTCGGTGGAAGCCGTGATCAACCCGATCATCAATACGCTGGCCCGGATGCTGCTATGAGCGAGACGCAACCCCGGCCCGAAGCTGAAGCGACCCCGCGCTTCAAGCTGCCTATCTACGAAGGCCCGCTCGACCTTCTGCTGCACCTGCTGAAGCGGGCGGAACTCGATCCCCACGAGGTAACCGCGCGCATCATCACCGAACAATACCTCGCCCATCTGGAATTGCTCGATCAATTGAACCTCGATGTCGCCGGCGAGTACCTGGTGATGGCCGCGACGCTGCTGCTGATCAAGTCGTTCTCACTTCTGCCCCATCCCGAGCTGGCGGATACCGAGGACGCCGAGGGACTCAAGCGCGATCTGGTCGAACGGCTTCTGGAATATCAACGCTATCGCGAAGCCGGAGAGAAACTCGGCGGTCGCGCGATCCTGGGTCGCGATGTTTTTGCGGCGCCGGGCGAGCCGGCATCCGAAGCTGATGGCAACCCACCGCGCCTCACCGTGGCGCTGTTCGACCTGGTCGAGGCCATGGGTGCGGTTCTAAAGCGCCTCGCCGACAAGACCCCGCGCGGTATCACATTGCGCGACATCCCGATTGCCGAGTGCATCCCAACCATCCTGACCCGCTTGGAACAACACGCGCGCGTCGAATTTACCGAGTTGTTTGAGGACTTACGCGATCGCCCGCGCATCATCGCCACGTTCATGGCGTTGCTCGAACTGATGCGCCGCGGCGAAGTTGGCGCGTGGCAGGAAGTTCGCTTCGGCCCGATCATGCTGGAACGTCGCGTTCAACAAGTCGGGCAAGCCACATGATTCGCTCCTCCCGAAACGAGTCGTGTCCCCGGGGCGGTCTCCAGCCTCTCCATTGCAGAGCGGGTGTCCGGGAGGGGATTTTCGGCGCGCAAGCTCGGTGCAGGGTTAGGGTACCGGGCGAGTTTTAAAGGAACACCGGTGGAAGAGGAACGCCTCAAATCGATTCTCGAAAGTCTTCTATTCGCTGCCGGCGAGCCGGTTTCCCTGGCGCGCCTGCAGGCTGCGCTCGACGATCCGCCCCGTGGCGAAATCCAGCAGGCGCTCACCGCGATGAGCGCTGAGTACGCTGCGCAAAATCGCGGCCTCAGGCTCGAGGAAGTCGCGGGTGGCTACCAACTGCGCACCTTGAAGGAACACGCCCCCTACGTTCGCAAGCTGCTCGCCGCGAGGCCGCCGCGCCTCAGCCGGCCTTTGCTGGAGACCGTCGCGATCATCGCCTACCGCCAACCGATAACGCGTCCCGAACTGGAACACCTCCGCGGCGTCGATTCCGGTGGGGTACTCGAAACTCTGCTGGAGCGACGCCTGATCAAGATAGCCGGTCGTAAGGAAGCGCCGGGAAGGCCCATCATCTACGCAACGACGCCGGAATTTCTGGAGACCTTCGGACTTAAAGACCTCGAGGGCCTGCCCGACCTGAAGGAATTCCAGGAAATCCACCGCGCTGTCGAACAGGCTGAGGCAGGTCCGGTAGAAAGCATCGAGACCCATCCCCCGGACGCGGAGCAGCCGGCAGAATGTGCGAATCCTCCAAGCAACCTCGATCTCGAAACCAGCGAAGCACTTCCCGTTCAAAAACCCGACCCGGGGAAATAGTGAGAGCTGTCCTGGTGGAGCACGATGGCGGAGTGGGTCGCGTCGTCTCACGCGCATGCGATGAGATTGGGCTTGGGGCAGAATGATGCGTGCCAATCCGGCCGGGCGACAACCCCGGTCTGGGACCTTGCGATACTACCCGCCGGTATCCTCGAACGCTCCCACGTCGGGCGTGTAGTTCTCAAATCTTGTGTACTGGCTTAGGTAGGTCAGCTTGGCGGTGTCGGTGGGACCGTTACGCTGCTTGGCCACGATAACTTCGGCAACGCCCGGCTCTTTGGTGTCACGATGGTACATCTCGTCGCGATAGATAAAGCCGATTACGTCGGCGTCCTGCTCGATGGCGCCCGATTCGCGCAGGTCGGCGAGCAGGGGTCGACGGTCGGGTCGCGTCTCGACCTGCCGGTTTAGCTGCGAAAGCGCGAGCACCGGCACTCCCAACTCCTTGGCAAGCGCCTTGAACGATCGCGAGATTTCCGAGATTTCCTTCTCGCGCGATTCGCCCGGCCGTGACGCGCGCATCAACTGCAGGTAGTCCACCACGATGAGTCCGAGATTACACGATCGGTCGCGCTTGAGCCGGCGGCACTTGGCCTTGAGTTGAATCGGCGTGATGTCGGTCGAATCATCGATGAGGATGGTGGCCTGGCTTAGGCGGTCGGCAGCGCTTATCAGCTTCGGAAAATCGTCGTGCTTTAGGTAGCCGGTCCGGACCTTGGCGCTGTCCACCCGCGCGTCGGCGCACAGCATGCGCAAGGAGAGCTGCTCCTTGGCCATTTCGAGGGAAAAGAAGGCGACTCCGACCGGCGGATCTGCATACATGGCCGCGTGCGCGGCGATGTTCAGGGCCATCGCGGTTTTCCCCATCGACGGTCGTGCGGCGAGAATAATCAGCTCCGATGGTTGCAACCCCGCGGTTATCCGATCTAGGTCGATGAAGCCGGTCGGCACCCCCGTGACCAGTTCCTTGCGCTCGTACAACCGCTCGATCAGTGCGATCGACATCGGGGTGATTTCTTTCATCGAGTGAAACGAGGGCCGGATTCGCCGTTCCGCAATTTCAAAAACACGATGCTCGGCCTCGTCCAGGTACTCGTCGACGTTGGGCGGGCCCTCGTACGCGCCGGCCGCGATTTCTGTGGAGACCGATGCCAGGCTGCGCAGGATGGCTTTCTCGCGCACCATTCTCGCGTAGTAGGTGATGTTGGAGGCGGTCGGAACGATGGAGGCTAGCTCGGCGATGTAGGTAGGACCACCGATCGATTCCAGCTTGCCGTTTTTCTTAAGCCAGTCTTTCAGCGTGATCGCGTCGACCGGCGACGGCAGATCCGTGAGTTCGATCATCGCGCGATAAATTTCGCGGTGTGAGTCGCGGTAGAAATCCTCGGGAATCAGAATCTCGAGCGCGTGGTTGATCGCTTCGTTGTCGAGCAGGATCGCTCCGAGCACACACTGCTCCGCTTCGAGATTTTGAGGGGGAACGCGCCTTAGAATGTCGTCCGCAACAGCCGCCACCGTACCACCACCTTCCGGACCCGCACGTCGATTTCAGAAGGTCGGGATTATTCGCAAACCACGGGTCGCCTTCAAGAGTCTTTTATCAATTGACATCTTATCCCAACCGTTTTGAACAGGATATCCACAGGTCATCGAACCCGCCGACGAGACGGTTCTCTCCGTGCCAGCAGTGGTCCGAGCGCGATGCCGAACAGGAATCCACCGATATGCGCCCACCAGGCAACCCCTCCCGCAGGAGCCCCCTGTGACCCGCCCATCAGGCCCGCGTAGAGTTGCACCGCGAACCAAAGCAGCAGGTAGATGACCGCGGGAACCTCGATCACCTGAATAAAAATGAACACCGGCAGGATGGTTGTGATACGGCCACGCGGATAGAAGATGAAATAGGCGCCCAATACCCCCGCGATCGCCCCCGATGCGCCGATAACTGGAATCTCCGATTGGGGGGCGATCGAAATGGTCGCCACCGCGGCGGCAATTCCGGCCGCGAGGTAGAAACCCAAAAATCGTAGGCTTCCCAGGCGCCATTCGACGCCGGCCCCAAAAATGAACAGGTAGAGCATATTGCCTGCGACGTGCAGAACTCCGCCGTGCACAAACATGGAGGTGACGAGCGTCAGCATGGGTCGCAGGCCCGCGCTCGGTGCGTCCGGCCCCGCTCCCCAGTGAAATACATCGAGCGACGCGCCGACCTGGGCGGGAATCATCGCATAGCGCCGCACAAAACCTTCGACTTGCCCACCGAGCGAGAATTCGTAGGCAAACACCGCCAGGTTCGCGAGAATTAGCAGCGTGTTGATCGGCGTGAAGCGGCGTTTCGTCGAGCTGTCACGCAGAGGGATCATCCACCAGCACCCATCGCAGCACCGCGCCGTATGCTAGCGGTTAGTGATAGCGATGCGCGAGACGTGCGCTTGAGCAGCGGCAACTTGTATGCGAGATAGGAAGACGGCCTCACGTCGTGGGGCTTACCTGCGCATCCGGCGCATTGGCCGCCGGCAATCGTGCGCGGTACGGGCAATCATTCAGGAGGTATTGCGATGGAAATCGTCTCGCAGGAAGTCAGCGTCGGGAGCGAGAAAATGCCTTGTCATCTGGCACGTCCGGCGTCGGGCGGTCCCTATCCGAGTCTAGTCGTCGTGATGGAGGCATTTGGGCTCAACGATCACATCAAGAACATCACCGGGCGTTTCGCGGCTGAAGGCTTCGTGGCAATTGCCCCGAATCTCTACTTCCGCCAACCCAACAACGTGGTCGCGTACAACGATCTGCCGGGCGCCTTTCGCCTGATGGGATCGCTCAACGACGATCAGGTCGTCGCGGACATGACCGGAGCGATCAACTACCTAAAGACCCTCAAGGAGGCAAAGCCAGCGTTTGGCACGGTGGGATTCTGCATGGGAGGACGGGTCTGTTTCCTTACTGCCTGCCGCAATGCCGACGTGAAAGCAACCGCGCCCTACTACGGCGGCGGGATGGTGAGCTCTCGGCAGCCCAGCGAAAAACCGCCAATCGCCTACGTGGAAGGTCTCAAAGCCCCGGTGCTCGCGTTCTTTGGCGGCAAGGATGCGTTCATACCGCTGACCGAGGTCGACAAGTTCCGCGACGCGCTGAAGAATTCAGGGAAGACCGCGGACGTGGTCCTGTATGCCGACGCCGACCACGGTTTCATGTGCGACGATCGCCCGTCGCATCATCCGCAGCACGCCAAGGAAGCCTTTGCCAAGACCATCGCGTTCTTCAAGCAGAACCTTGGCTGAGCGGATCGTTGGCGCATGACCGATAGCACGCGGGCCGGCGCTCTTGGCCGGCCCGTTTTCTATCTGATGCTGGCCGGGACGCTGGCGCTGGTCGCCGCCTGCTACTCGACCAGTTATCGGAAGGAAATGGCGGCCACCGTCGACCTGCTAAGCGGGCTCGCCGAGAAACTGGCTGATTACTGCGGTGCGGGTTTCAAGGTGGACGACCGCCAGATTTCCTCGGAGGAGATGGGCGAGTTCTACTATGCACTCAACAAGGCCGAGGCCTTTAGGGCAATGCGGCGCAGCCGAGCCCAACGACTATCCTATCGTGATTTCAGCACCCTGCTTGAGCAGTACGCCGCGTTCGTCCATTCTGCAGACGAATACCGGCTCGGCGGTCACGTCGACCCCGTGGAGCTCGCCGCTCTGATCGCGCAACGCGATGCGGTCAGGAAGACCGCATCGCGAGTGCGTGGGGACCTGGCCTCAGAAAAATAGCTTACCCCTTCCAGCGATTGCCGTAGCGGTCGAGGCAGACCACCTCGCCGACCGGACGACGCCGGATAGGGCCGAACTTGTCGCGCGGGTAGCCGATGGGCAGCAGCGCGTAGGTCTGTACCTCGGCAGGCAACCCAACGATCGCCTTAACCTCGTCTTCGTAGAACATGTGGATGGTGGTCAGCACCGTACCCAGTCCGAAAGCGCGGCAGGCGAGGATGATATTCTGCACCGCCGGATAAATGCTCGATCCCCCCATCCGCGCCAGGTTGCGCATCGCCGCTGCCGCCTCCGGCGGCAGCTTCGCCGGCTGCCCGCCGACCTGTCCTGGCTGCAGGCAGGCCAGCAGCAGCACCGGCGCCTCGGCCATGTGATCGATCAAGTAGGTGGCCGACGCCATCAGCTTGTCGTACTGCTTCTGCTCCATGTGCGCGGGCTTGACCCGGTCGGCGTACAAGGCCATCAGGATTCCGCCTCCCTTGCGATAGACCTCGCCAAGCTTCCGGCGTTGGTCGGGGTCCTTGACCACCACGAACAGCCAGGTTTGTTCGTTACTCCCCGACGGCGCTCGAATTCCCGCCTCGAGAATCTTGGTGATCACTTCGTCCGGCACGGGATCCGGTTTAAACCTGCGTAGCGCTCTTGCGGTGTTGATCGCTTCAAAAAGTCCGAACTCTGCCATGGGAACACTCCAATCTTGGTTTCGGGCGGCATGAGTATCAGCGATCGCCCCCGGAAAAAAAAGAGCGGCCGGCAGCAACCTCCGACCGCTTTGGCAAGCCTCGATGAGAGCCACGCGCCGCGTCTATACGGGCGTCCGTTGCGCGGCCTTAGGCTGCTGCGGACCCATCAGCATCTGGTGAACCTTCTTGGCGTCCTCCGGATCGGTGACCATCGGCCCGGGCTGGTCATGATGCTTCATGATCTTGTCGTCGGCGGTAAACTCGCGCATGGTCGCGCAATACTCCAGCAGCAGCCCGTTGGGATCGCGGAAGTAAATCGAGCGGCACCATTCGTGGTCGACCACTGGCGTCACATCGACCCCGCGCTCCTTTAACATCGCGCGCTTTTCTTCCAGCGCCTTCATGTCGTCGCACCAGAAGGCAAAGTGATAGAACGCGCCCGGCAGGCCCTGCGCGCTGTTGATATCGGTCGCCCACTCCGCGGGAAGTCCCGGGACCTTCTCCGGGCACATGAAGGCGACCAGCGAACCGTCGCCCGTGTTGAGAAAGACGTGTTTGATCTTGCCCTCTTTACCGGTCTCGATAATGTCCGCCCAGGCGACTTCCCAACCGAGCTTCTTGGTGTAGAACTCAATGGTGCGATCGATGTCGAGTGTGGCCAATCCCAAATGATGCACTCCGGTTCGCTTCATCGCGGAACCCTCCTGAACGGTAGTTCAGACCGTGTGCTCACCATTTAAGTCTCGCACCCGGTGTTTGTCAAAACATCTGACCGATCCTTCAAGCACACCCGCAACTCTAGTGATTCAGCTGAGGCGCGGGCTGCCCCAGCTCTTGTCCGAGCGTCTGCATCTCTGCGCCGAACGCGGTCCAGTTCCCCGCCCGCAAAGCATCCATGGCACGATTGTAGTGCTGCGAAGCAGACTGGAGATTGGCCCCCGCCGGCGCGCCCGCCACCGTAGCGGGCGCCACGGCCATGGCGAGCACCGGCGCTGCAGGGGCCGGTGCTGCGATAAACAGCGCCTGCAGGGTAGCCTCGAGCGTCTCGCCCATTACCACGCGATCGCTGTACGACGCGATCACTCTCTGCAATTCGGGAAGTTGTCCATTCTCCGCACGAATATAGAGCGGCTCGACGTATAGCAGCGAGTCCTGGATCGGAATGACGATAAGGTTTCCGAAGACTACCTTGGAGCCCATCTGGTTCCACAGCGACAACTGCCGAGAGATTTCGGGGTTCTGGTTGATACGCGCCTGGATCTGATAGGGCCCGTAAAACAATCGATCTTTGGAAAATGCGTATTCGAAGAGATGGCCGTAGTCGTCCCCGTCGCAGCGCGCTGCGAGCCACGAGATCATATTGTCACGCCCCTGCGGCACCATCGGCAGCATCAGGATGTATTCGGCGGTGGTCTCTCTCGGCAGCCGCATGATTACGTAGTAAGGCTGCATCGCGATGACCTGGTCGCCGTAGTTCTCACGCGGAAATCCCCACAGATCCTCGCGGTTGTAAAACACCTGGGGGTCGGTCATGTGGTAGGTGCGATAGATGTCCGCCTGGATCAGAAACAGATCTTCCGGATAGCGAATGTGCTGGCGCAGGTCGCCGGGCATCTGCGACATGGGCTTGAACAGGGCCGGGAAAATCCGCTCCCAGGTCTGAATCACCGGATCCTCGGGGTCGGCCACGTAAAATTCGGTGGTGCCGCTGTATGCGTCGACGACCACCTTCACCGAGTTGCGGATATAGTTGATCTGATCGGCATTGCGTTGTGAATAAGGATAATGATCGCTGGTGGTGTAGGCGTCGACGATCCAGGCTATGTGTCCATCGCGAATGATTGGATACGGATCACGATCGAGCACGAGGAACGGCGCGATATACGAGATGCGCTGGGTGATGTTGCGCCGGAACATGATCCTGCTCTTCGGCACGATGTTTTCTGTAACCAGCAGGTTGATGTCTCTGTAGAAGATGCTGAACAGCAGGCGTCTTAAGAATCCCGACACCAGCACCCCGCCCTCGCCCGAGTAGAAACCGAAGACATTCTGCGCTCCCTTCGGATAGTTGAACTCGGGCGTCGCCGCATTGACGATCGCGTAATTGTCTGGTTGTTCGCCGAAATATATCCCCGGCTGATCGATCTTGAAGCCAACGTTGGAAACTGGCGGGATGTCCTTGATGAAAAAGATGGGCAGTCCTTCGGAGTCTTTGGCGTTGACCGGACCCATCGCGACCCCCACCCCATGAGTAAATTTCAGATGCTGATTAACCCAGGTTTGCGCGTTTTCGGGGAGCTGGTCGATGTTCATCTCGCGCGCCGAGAGCATGACCTCCGTGTAGTTGCCGTTGATCGTGTAGCGATCGATGTCGACGTCCTTGAAGTCGTAATACAGGCGGATTTCCTGGAGTTGCCGGTAGGTCGCAATTAGCGGTCGTGGATCCCACAGACGAATGTTCTTGATGGTGGGCGCGTCCTGCTCGACACTGGCCATGGTGAGCGTTCCCAACCCCCCAAACTGCTTCACATCCACGCCGTCGAGCTTGTAGGCACGGCGCGTCATCGCAATGTTGCGCTCGATGTACGGGCGCTCGATGCGCAGTTCGTCGGGCTTGACCCACAATCGCTCGATGACCGGCTGCGCAAAATTCAGCAGGAGGGAAGGTCCGAACGATATGATCGCCGCGACCACGAGCCGGGCCAGCCCGCGCTCGGTCAGGTTGGCAAAACAAACCACCGCGGCGAGCAGCGAGAACACTACCAGCAGCCACAGTCCGGGCTGCCACAAAATCGCATCCACGTAGCGGAGACCGAAGACCACCCCGTTGGTGTGAAGCAGCAGATTGAAGCGCGCCAGCCAGAACCCGAAAGCGCGCTGGAGAAAGAACAGCCCCAGCAGGACCGACGCGTGTGCGGCTACCGCGGGCGCAATCCTGGGCGGCGTCTCCCGGAAATCAAGCGCCCCACGCGACCAATAGACCGCCGCCGCGACCGCCCCCGCCAGGAAAATGACCAGAAGCGCTGCGTCCCGCAGTTCTTCAAGCAACGGCAGCGCGAAGACGTAGAACCCCACGTCGTGGCCAAACGCGCTTTCCTTCACGCCGAAAGGAACGTGATAAAACCCCTTCAGATACACGTCCCAGCTTGCGGCTTCGCCCTGCGCCACGAATATGGCGAGTACCGCGGAACCCGCGATGACAATCGCCCGCCACGGCACCCGGTCGCCCAGCGTGCGGATCAACTCCGGCAGATTGACCTCGGCGCCCTCGCCGGGTCGCCGAACCACCCGCAAGCGTTCGCGGTCCCGGCTTAAGGCGACGGCCGCCAGTCCGCTGACCACGATCGTGGCGAACGCGAAGACCCAAACGGCCGCGAAGATAGCAACTTCCGCCTTGATGGTCGTTGCAAAGACGCTTCCATAGCCGAGTGCGCGAAACCACAGCAGATCGACAAAGAACTGGTCGGTAATCGAGAGCAGAATGCCGCCCACCAGGACGACGACCGCCACCAGGCCCAGAAGGATTGTCCGTGGTCGCATCAGGGTGAGCTACTGTCCGCGTGCGATCCTGCTCACATGTTCGCGCACGACTTCGGGCGGACTGAGCCAGACCAGGATCTTGAAGGCGAGGACTCCGACCACAAGCCAGCCGATCTCACCGAGAATGGGAACCAGGTCCAGCTCCATTGCCGGCGGCGACATCATGAGGAGCAACGCGAGCACCGGTACCAACTTTGCCAGCAGCGGGACCCGCGGATCCTTCATCAGCCGCCAGAAAACGCGAACGAACTGCGGCAGGTACCCGACCAGCCGGCTCAGCTGAAGCGGCGGGAGAAAGTGCATGCGCAAGAATTGCCAGAACATCGAGACTTCCCGGTGAAACTAATCTAGCACACGGCCCGCCGAATGTTGCCACCTTCCAACGGTGGTTTGTCTTCGCTCGTGGTAAGCTCAGGTGGGAGGAAGGAGGGCGGCGGATTGAAACGACACATGGCGCTGGGCGACTTCCTGGTCGCTTACCTTCGTAAAATCGGGGTTGATCATATTTTTGGGATTCCCGGCGACCTGGCCCTCAAGTTGTTCTTTGCGCTGGGCCGCCAACACGGGATACGGATCATCACCCTGTCGCACGAGCCGGGGGTCGGGTTTGCCGCCGACGGCTACGCGCGGGCGACCGGAAAGATCGGCGTGGCGTGCGTGACCTACGGCGCTGGGGGTCACAACATGGTCAACCCGGTGGCCGGCTCGTTCTCCGAACGGGTCCCGATTCTGGTTTTCTCCGGCGGTCCCGGAGAAGAGGAACGCAAACTCGGGACTCTCATTCACCACCAGGCCCGCGAGATCGAATCGCAGCATCGGATTTTCCAGGAAGTGACCTGCGCGTCGCGGGTCCTAACCGATCCGCGGCGCGCCGCTCACGAGCTGCACGAAGTAGTCAACGCCATCTGGGCGGAGCAGCGTCCCGGTTATGTCGAGATTCATCGCGACATGGTCGATCAGATCATCGAGGTGCCCGACGAGCTGATCGACTGGGACGGGCATTTGCACACGCGCGAATCCGATGCGCGTAAGGTCAAAGAGGCGGCGCGCGAAACCGCCGCGATGTTCGGTGAGAGCCGCCATCCGATCACGGTCGCGGGCATCGAGATTCATCGCTACAAGGCGTCCCATGAACTCATCGAGCTGGCCGAGAAGATGGGCGCCCCGGTCTGCACCACCGTGCTCGGCAAGGGCGCCTTTCCGATGGACCATCCGCTCTACCTGGGCGTTCACATCGGGTCGATCAGCCCGCCACCGATCGTGGCGCGAATGGACGAGGCTGATTTCGTCCTGAACCTCGGATGCCTCAAGACCGACATGAATTTTGGCAATCGCCCGCCGCGGGACATTCAGGGCAAGACGGTGTGGGCAGTCGACCGGCGCGTCGATGTGAAGTACCACACCTATACGGAGGTGGGTGTGCGCGACTTCGTGCGGGCCCTGCTCAAGGAGAATCTCCGGCACCATCGCGAAGCGGTAAATTACGCCGACAATTTGCGCGAGGTGCCGGCACGGGACGATGGTCAGATCCGGGTGGGGCAGATCCTGCTGGCGGTGAACGAATTCCTCGCCGATCACCGCCGTTACATGGTGGTCACCGAATCGGGCGATATGCTGTTTGGCGGGCTCGACGTGCGGGTGCCGCATGACGGCACCTACCTGGCGCAGGGGTTCTACGCTTCCATGGGTTTCGCGGTTCCCGCTGCGCTCGGCGCCCAACTCGGATCCGGGTTGCGTCCGCTGATTCTCTGCGGCGACGGCGGCTTTCAGATGACCGGCCCCGAGATTTCGCACGCCGCTATTCTGGGACTCAATCCGATCGTCCTGCTGATTAACAACGGGGGATGGGGGATCTTCCGGCCGGTGGTCGAACGCCGCGAGCTGCTCGAGATACCGCCGTGGCCCTATGCCAATCTCGCGCGTGATTGGGGCGGGAGTGGCTTCGAGGCCAACACCTTGTCGCAGCTGCGACGCGCGTTGACGGCGGCCGACAAGTCGCAGGGCTTCGTGATCATTGACGTACGCGTGGACCGCGACGATCTTTCCCCGGTCACCGTCAAGTACATCAAAGCCGCTGCCAAGCGTTCGCAGGCGCCGCGCCTGCGCAGCGCGCCGAAAGGTGCCGGCCAATGACCGGAACACGACCGCGTCATTTCGATTGGGCGGTGCCGGAGCATTTCAACTTTGGCGCCACCATCGACCACTACGCGGAAGATCCGCATCGGGTTGCCCTACTCTGCGAGGACCAGGAGGGCCGGCGCGCCCGGCTGACCTTTGCTGATCTACGCTCCCAGTCCAATCGCATCGCAAACCTCCTCCACGGAGTCGGACTCCGGCGTGGTGATGCGGTGCTGCTGGTCCTGCCGCGGATCTCGCTGTGGCAGGCGGCATATATTGGCGCGCTCAAGGCCGGCGCCCTGGTGATTCCGTGCACCTCGATGCTGCGTGAAAGAGATCTCGTCTATCGAGCGAACCACTCCGGCGCGCGGGCAATAATCGCCGGCGTGGAAAGCGCCGCGATGGTCGGAGAACTGCGCAACCAGTGTCCCACCCTCGTTCACTACCTGATCGCCGGCAGCGCGCGCACAGGATGGCTGGGATTGCCGGAACTGATGCAGACGGCATCTCCGACCCATGGAGCGGTCAGAACGCGATCCTACGAACCCGCGATTTGCTACTACACTTCCGGCACCACCAAAGAGCCCAAAGCCGTTCTGCACAGTCACGCCTACACCTGGAGTCATCAATACACCGGCAGGGACTGGCTCGATGTTAAGCCGGGCGACCTGCACTGGACTACTTCCGATACCGGGTGGGCCAAGGCCGCCTATGGCGTCTTGTTCGGTCCCTGGATGAACGGCGTGACAACCTTCATGTACAACGGTCGCTTCGAACCGAAAAAAGAACTCGATCTGCTGAGCCGTTACCGGATTACGAGCTTCTGCGCTCCGCCTACTGAGTACCGCATGCTCATCAAGGAAGATTTGCAGCAGCAGCAATTTCCTACATTACGTAGCTGCACCGGCGCGGGTGAACCGCTCAATCCAGAAGTCATCGAAGTATGGAAGAAAGAGCTGGGGTTGACGATCCGCGATGGCTATGGACAGACCGAAACTATCATTCTGGTTGCGAATCTGCCTGACACCCAGACCAAGCCCGGTTCGATGGGTCTGCCGTTTGCCGGCCAGGAGGTTTGCGTAGTCGACGATGCGCTCAACGAAGCCGCGGTGGACCAGGTCGGCCAGATAGCGGTCCGGGTCAAACCGAACCGCCCGCCTTCGTTGTTCCTCGAGTACTGGAAAAATCCCGAGGAAACCGCCGCGGTGTTCCAGGGCGACTACTATCTTACCGGCGACCATGCCACGCGTGACAGCGACGGTTACCTGTGGTTCGTGGGGCGCGCCGATGACGTGATCATTTCGGCCGGGTACCGAATCGGTCCGTTCGAAGTTGAGAGCGCCCTGCTGGAGCACCCGCAAGTTCTCGAGTCCGCGGTGGTTGCCAGCCCGGATCCCGACCGCGGCGCGATTGTCAAGGCATTCGTTCGCCTGAGACCGGGGGCGCCGCGAGACGCCGCACTGGTTCGCGAGTTGCAGGAACACGTTAAACGCACGACTGCACCATACAAGTACCCGCGCGAGATCGAGTTCATGGATGAACTACCCAAGACGGTGAGCGGCAAGATTCGCAGGGTCGAGCTTCGCAAACGCGAAGAAGAACGCAAGCGTCACTAGACTCCCCTCTTCGTCACGCGTCGCATCAACCTTCCCAAATGAGGGCATTCGCCAGCCGCGCGAGCTGACTGGCAAAGCGGTAGACGACTGATACGACCATTGCTCAGTTCGCCGTTCACACTATGCTCTCTGAATATTCAAGAGACCGTCAAATAACACTATCGCCCATTTCACCGATAGTCTCTAAATTGTGACTACGCGCTTCCTGCAGGCCCCGGTTCGGTTGATGAGGAAACGGCGTGGAAGAGAACCGGCAGAACGAGGATAGCCCCGCACCCGACACGCGACGCCGCATTTGTGTCGTCAGCGAAACCTATTATCCGCAAGTTAACGGCGTCACCCTTACTCTGAACCATCTCGTGAAGGGATTGCAGGAGCTGGGACACCGCGTCTCAATCGTACGTCCCCAACAACACGGGTCTGACAGCCGTGGCCTTGACCCGAGCGTCACGGTGGTCGCCGGTCTGCCGCTCCCGGGATATAAGGGTTTGCAATTCGGCCTGCCTGCCGGGGCGTTGTTGCAACAGGTGTGGATGCGAAATCGCCCGGACGTGGTCTACGTTGCCACCGAAGGTCCGCTGGGTTGGTCGGCCGTCGGTGTCGCGCGCCGCCTGGCCATTCCGGTGTTCAGCGGCTTTCACACCAATTTCCACAGTTATTCGCGGTACTACGGCGTCGGGTATCTACACAGCATAGTGCTCCGCTACCTGCGCTGGTTTCACAACCGGACCCGGGGAACGCTGGTCCCGAGTTCCGACCTCCGAGACCGTCTGCAAACCCTCGGATTTAAAAAAGTCTTGTGTCTCGGGCGGGGAGTCGACAGTGAGCTGTTCGATCCTGGGCGACGTTGCACCAGCCTGCGCCGTCAATGGGGTTTGGGAGATGACGACCTAGCGGTCGTCTATGTCGGGCGAATAGCCGGCGAGAAGAACCTGCGCCTCGCATTGGCGGCGTATCGTGCGATTAAACAGACCGTCAAGTCCGCACGATTCGTCGTCGTTGGCGACGGCCCGCTGCGCAGCTCACTGGAGGCTCAACACCCGGATTTGATTTTCAGCGGAATGCAGCTTGGCCGCCAGCTCGCCACGCACTATGCTTCCGCCGACCTGTTTCTGTTTCCAAGCGAAACCGAGACCTTTGGCAACGTCGTATTGGAAGCAATGGCCAGTGGGCTCGGCGTGATCGCCTACGACTACGCCGCCGCAAGAAGTCACATCGCCAACGGAGAAACCGGAATTCTGGTTCCGCTCGGGGATTCCAGGGCGTTTGTGGCCGCCGCCGTGAAGCTCGCCTCAGAACCCGCGCAACTTAAGAGAGTCCGCAGGCAGGCTCGCGAGTATTCCCGCTTGATCGGATGGCCAAGGGTGGTCGAGCGCTTTTCGGCTCTGCTCAATGGAAACGATGACCAAATTCGCGGCCCACTCCGCTCATTGGTGGGACGCCAAAATTTGGCTACGGCAGCACGCGGGAGAATTTAACGATGTTGACTCCTGGAGCTCTTGGGAAGTGGGTTGAATGGTTCGGTTCGAGCACCGGCGCGTGGATTGCCATCGCGTTGCTCTTGCTCGCGTTGGCGGCCCTGCTGGGACGGCGAGTTGTCGCGACGGTCCTCACCCTGCGGGCTTCAGCATTAACGCCGCGCATGTCGAGGCTATTGGCGCTCTGGCTGCGGCCCACCAACCACTCGCCCGCGGAATTCCTTCGCGCCGATGGAGCCGGCGAACCGTGGGCGGAGATTCGAAGGCAGGCCATCACCCGCCTCGCCGGCTTCTTTCAGACCCGGTATGCAAAGTCGATCGCATGGGGTAACGGCATACGCCAGAGCTTCTCCGATTTACGCTTCACCGATGCGAATCGTGTCCCCTTTCCCTTCGCGCAATTCATGCGTGAACACTTCAGTGTCTGTTCGGTAGTTACGGCCTCTGCCGGACCCCAACTTCGTGACCTTGATGGTCATTGGACTCTCGACGTAAGTGGCTCCTACGGACTCAACGTGGCCGGATTCGACCGTTACAAGGAATGGATGCAGAGAGGGCTTGAGCGGGTGAAGGAACTTGGCGCGGTGCTGGGTCCCCTCCATCCCATCGTCGCCGACAACATACGAATCCTCAAATCGATCTCGAAGCTCGATGAAGTCTCGTTCCACATGAGCGGCACCGAGGCGGTGATGGCGGCAATTCGGCTGGCCCGATTCAACACGCGCCGCAAACTGATCGTCTGTTTCTCGGGCGCCTATCACGGATGGTGGGATGGCGTGCAGCCTGGATTAGGCAGCGAACGCAACATCGACGACTGTCTGACGCTGAAGGAACTGAGCCCCGCGTCGCTGGAGGTTCTGCGCTGGCGGGCGCACGAGATCGCCGCAGTCCTGGTAAACCCAGTTCAATCGTTTCATCCCAATTCGCCCCCGCCGAGCGACGCCATCCTACTGACCAGTGGGGTCCGCAACGCGACCGACTCCACGACCGCCTACCGAGAATGGCTTCGTAACCTGCGCGCCGTCTGCAGCGAGCACGAGATCCCGCTCATTTTCGACGAGGTATTCAGCGGGTTTCGCCTGGCCCCCGGCGGAGCGCAGGAGTACTTCGGCGTGCAAGCCGACATGGTCGTGTACGGGAAGACGGTGGCCGGCGGAATGCCCATCGGAGTGGTCTGCGGCCGCAAGGAACTGATGACGCGTTTCGATCCCGACCATCCGATGCGCATCGCGTATGTGATCGGAACTTTTTCGGCACACCCCGTGGTAATGGGGGCGATGAATGAGTTTTTGAATTGGCTGGTGCAGCCGTCCACCGCGATCGAATACGCGACGGCGAATCAGAGGTGTGCCGCGTGGGCGCGCGAGACCAACCAGTTACTCCTCGATTCGTCGCTGCCGGTTCGGGTGATGCAGTTGGCCACGATATGGACGGTCCTGTTCAAGGAGCCGGGTCGGTATAACTGGCTGCTCCAATACTACCTTCGAGCAGAGGGTATTACGCTCAGTTGGGTCGGAACGGGTCGCTGTATGACCAGTCTGGATTTTTCCGAGGAAGATTATCGTAATCTGCAGTCCAAGCTGGTGAGCGCGGTACGCCAGATGAAGAGCGATGCTTGGTGGCTAGACGAACAACAACAACCACAACGGGATAAACTGATGCGAACACATCTGTTTCGTGAACTCGCTGGAAGTATTGTCAGGCTGCCGAAGCCGTTGGCCAGCTTTTACACCGAGATAATGCATCGCAAACATGACGACCACCTCGCCTCACATAGCAACGTGGTCAACCAGGTCTTGCACCTGCTCAGTTCAAGTACTTTCATCTTTTGCTATGTGCTGATCTTTTTCGACTTGACCCTCGCGGTATGTCTGGGACTGGCAGCACTCTTCGTTCGCCAGTTCGGGCACGCGGTGCTGGAGCCGCCGTGCCACGACAAGGAGCAGCTGCTGCTCGGATTCAACACCCGGGATAAGACGATAATCGTTGCGGGTTACGGTCTGATTTTCGCCGCCGTCTTGGCGAGGGTCCATGCCCGTTCCTGGGGAGCCGTCGTCGGCGCGGCGCCGACCCTCGCGCATTGGTGGTTCTTCCTGACGCTGGCAGTAGTATTCGGGCACGTTGCGTTTCTTGCCTGGAAGCACAACCTGAGAAACTCGCTCATCTGGTTGGTGAAACTGGTTACCGATCCCTTTACTGACATCGCGGCGTACTACGGGAGCCCATACCGGATTGTCGCGAATCCTCAGGGCCAGAAACGCGAACTCGCATAGACTCATTGTTCCTCGCAGCGGCCATTCTGCTGGCGTTCGAGCGGATCGCCTATGTATGGGTTTGGCGCTATCCGCGGTCTTTTACCACATTTTGCGCGTTCTTCTCAGAAGAGCCGCAAGCGCCGGTGGTCATTCTGGAAAGAATGTTCAACTGCTTCAAGGTAATCCAGATTTCGGTTTTTTTGGCGTGGTGCTATTTCCATCCGAACCGACCACTGTGGCTGTACGGAAACCTAGTTCCACTGACCGCAGGTGCAACCCTGGTGATCATAGGGCAAGTCCTCAACCTGAGCGTTTTCTACCGTCTTGGGTCGGTAGGTGTCTTTTACGGCAATCGCTTCGGCTACGAAGTTCCGTGGTGCACGGAATTTCCCTTTTCGCTGATGGACCATCCGCAATATGTGGGCGCACTGCTCTCGATTTGGGGCCTCTTCCTCGCTCTGCAATTTCCGCGTCCCGACTGGTATGCGATCCCCGCGCTTGAAAGCCTCTACTACGCGCTGGGAGCCTACCTAGAACGCTAAGGGCGGAAGGTTCCGTTGCGGGAAGCAGGCGATGGTCACCGGCTGGTAAACGAATTCTTCAGCACGTCGACCTTACCGGCAAATTCCTCGAGGTCGACTTCGGTAGTTTCCAGCAGTCGCGCGACCATTCCCCAAAATCCGATCGACATCACTAGTTCGACGATCTCGGTCGTACCCAAGTGCTTCTGGAGAGCTTCGATGGTTGCGCGTCCGCCCTTTACGTTGCGCGCGACTTCGTCGGTGAATTGCAGCACCAGGCGATCGATCTCCCCGAAGCAACGGGCCCCTTCCCAGTTTTCAATTGCATCGACTTGCTCATCCGTCACGCCCGCAGCCTTGGCAATCGGCACGTGTTGCGTCCATTCATAGACCGATTTGCTGACCTTGGCGGTGCGCAGTATAGCGAGTTCCCGCAGCCGCGCGTCGAGCTTGGATCGAGTCAGCAGCGAGTTCCCCAACATCGAGAATGGATAGAATGCCGCGTCGGAGTTTGCGATCATCCGCGCAACGTTCATCTTTACGCGCCCGCGATTCAGAATCTCGCGGGTCTTTTCCGGGACTTTGCTTTCGTCAGCATACGGTAACAACGCCATCGGCTTGCCCTCCGTCATTTTGCTCGCTCTCCTCCCGGGACAGTTCCCGGTGAAAGCGACTGCAGCCCTTCGGGCTGCACAAGTTTTCTCCTGGGACCCGGCCAAGATGGAAATGCGATTTTCTATCGCGATTGTATAGCGCGGCTAAATTCCGGCTGCAAAATGAGCATGCCAATTGCGCGCGACAATGCGACCGACAGAGATTCCGCCGGGTCCGTCTCGAGCGGAAGGAATGCCTCGCCCCCGACCGGAACCGGTGGTTCAGTTTCGATGCCGGTAGTCACGGTTGAGCAGAGTTCGCGGTGCGTCTGATCGGCGACGGTGAAGCGCAGCTGCACGTGCGCAGTCATGGAAAAATATTGGCCATGAATCGTGCGCTGGCGGCCGAAATGTTGGTTAACCGAGACGGACTCGATTTCGGTCGCGATCGTGAGCGGCGCATTCCGGGAGAGCTCACCCGGTGTAACCACCGACGCCTTCAAACCCGCGTCCGACAGGCATCGCTTCACTGCTTGCGTGACTAGCGGCCCCAAGTCCCGCACCACCAGGGTGCTCTTTCTGGATCCATCGGCGCCGTAGACAGCGCCCACTTGAAACTTACCGGCGGCCTCGGCACCGCCTGCCGGCAGAACCACGATTGATAGGGGAGGCAAGACGTGCTGGGTAGCGGGGACGAAGCCCGGCAGGTATCGAACTCGGAGTGGTGTTTCGCGCTGGCAACCGGCCCCGGAAATCGCCGCGAAAACCGCACCCGCCAGGAGTGCGCCCCAAAGCCCCTCCACTACGACTCGGGCCGGCTGATAGCTTGATGTCGATCGCGCCACCAGAAAATCAGAATCCCGATGCTGAACAACGCCACTCCCACCGCGACCCACCGCGACGCTACGTGGATCAAGTCGGCGACGCGAAACAGCTCGTCACCAACCAGGTAGCCGACCGTAACGATGATGAAGCACCAGACCAGCGCACCGGACACGTTCCATCCGAGAAACCGCCAGAACGGCATGCCCGCAGCGCCCGCCATCGGACCAGCCATGAAACGCACGCCGGCAATGAAGCGGGCCATGAAAACCGCCTTGCTGCCGTGGGTCTCGAAAAAGGTCTGCAATCGGTCGTAGCGAGTACGGGCGAACGCAAAACTGCCGGCCAGCCTGGTAAGCAGCCGTTGGCCTCCCGTGCGCCCCAGTACAAATCCGCAGCAATCTCCTACAACTGCACTAGCCACCGTGATGACATACACCCAGCGCAGGTCGAGGATTTCGCGACCGGCCAGAAACCCGGCGGCAAGCATCACGGTCTCCTCCGGGACCGGGATGCCTAGATTGCCGATGAACACGCACACGAAAACTCCGAGGTATCCCCAAGTAGTGAGCCAATCCGCGATATGTTCAGGTCTGAGGATTTCGTGCATGCGTTCCTAGCCGAGGCACCGCCGCCACTTAACGTGCCTCGGTAGTTTAGCTGGCCACAAACGTCGGCGGAACTCATTACAAACCATGCCTCGGCTTCTTGAAGGCACGTGATGAGTTCAGCCTTTGCCGGCATCTGCGAAGGAGGTAACCGGCGGGGTTTCATCGTGCGCTCCTTTTACGCGGCGACCACGATGGCCAAGGACCAGGAGAACCGCCACGACCAACGCTACCAGTCCCGGTAGCAATGGGTAGACCAACCCTCGATTTGCGGGAATGTTCACTTCGGCAAGGTCGTTGCGGCGGTAGAGTTTCAGGTGGAAGGACTCGTATATCGCCTGGTAACCCAGCGGAGGATCACCCGTTCCCGGCGGCGGGGTGACTTGTTCCAGAATGTACGGCGGGGCCCCAGCCAGCGCTCGCGCCAGATCACTCATGCCGCGGACCCTGCTGCCACCCTCCCACAAATTGTTCGGATCGTGCTGGTACTCAATCGGGTCGTCGTTGATTCCGGTAAGCACCGGGAATGGGAGCAAAGACCACCACTCCGAGACATTCGTGCATAGATGGAGGATATGCGTCGCAGGCGTGATTCGGCCAGCAGCGACCTCGCCGTCGAGAACCTTAATCAATTTCATCTCGGTCGGACCAAGCAGCCAATGTCGGTCGGTATGACCGGTCCAGTAACCCAACGAGGCGGTATTGAGGTTAAACGCCCAGTGCTCGCTGATGGAATGTTCGAGGGAATCGTAGTCGACGGGGTGCGGGGCCTGGTGCCACGGGTAGATCAGGAAGGCAACCAGGATGAAGAGGGTCCCAGGCCGTGACCAGCGATTGTAGGCCAGCGCGAACAGGTATCCCGCAGGCAAGGTTAAAAAATACGGACACCAGTAGTCCCACAGCTTGATCCTGATGTCCGACGCCATCATGCCGCCGGCGGGCGTATAGGACAGCGTCCGCAGGATGGGCTCGAGATACTCGCCAGCAACACCCAGCAGCAGTGCCGCCGCAACCAAGCCCGAGTAGCGGGTCTGGTCCGCCTGCCACGGAACCACGAACGCGGCGATCAATCCTAGAAAGCAAAACAGCGTGAGCAGCGGCAGATTGTCCGCAACCTGCTGGTACAGAGTGAATGGAGCTGCGGCGTGACGATAGAGAACGGCAAGGATGAAGAACGCGATCAGCGCCCGATTGAGCACGGCGGACAACCGTCGATCCCGCGGATCGGCGTCCGGAATCGTCCATCGTGCGGCCAGGTAAATTGCTGCCACGCCTGCCAATTGCCCAGCGGGAATGACCGGATACGGTGCCCGATGCCCAAGTGCGATCAGGTACTCGGGCAGCGCGACCAGGGCTGCGCCCGTCGAGGCGACGATCCCGGCTGCAAAGCGCCGATAGTCGGACTCCGCGAGCCACAGGAACACGACAACTCCCGCCACGATCATCGCGAACGCCCCGTCGATTGCATGCGACGCGATACTACAACCCAACATCAAAGCGCCGGCGCCGAACAGCAGCCGACTGCGGCGACTCATGAAGAACGCGAGACCCAGGGCAAGGAGCGCAAAATCGACGGCCGTCCCGCGCATGCCCTGCGCACGGCGAAAGAGGCAAGTAAAAAACAGGAGCAGTCCCGCCATTCCGCCCGCAGCATCATCGAACACTGTCTTTCCGAGCCGCCAGGTCGCAAAGATCATCAGTGCGGCCATCGGCAGCATCGCTGCGCTCTCCGCGAGCGCAGCCGGATGAGTATGACTTCCCATCGCCAGAGCCGCATAGAACAGCTCGAGCGCCGGCGTCTGGGCGTACGGTCCCCAGCATCCGTACGGGTCGTTGTTAAAGGGGTCATAGATGCCGAACGTCAGGATCCGCTGTACGGAAGATGGATATGAAAGCACATCCATAAACGGCACCACGGGCGACCCAAGTTGTAGTGGCAGGTAGGAAACCGCGAGCAAGACGACCGCGAGAGCCGCCAGCTTCTGGCCCGAAGACACCACCAGCAACTTGCGGTGGCGGCGCGGGTTCCGCCACAGCCAGGCGGTCCCCACTGCGAGAAGCCCCCATAACGTCGCCGAATTGAAAAGCCGGATGGGTCCTAACAGGTTGCCGAGCAGAAATCCAAGCGTCCAGACTCCACCGGCGCCAAGCAGAATAGCGTCGAACTGCTCCAGTTCGGGCTCAACCCGCAATGCGAGTCCGCCCACTACCAGGGTGCCCCACCCCCAGAATGTCCATACCTTTATAGCGGCCCACAAAGTCTCGCCGAGCAGTGGACGAATCCCCTCCCAGGCCGCGGACCAAGACAGATGGTATGGGAATTGGCGCAGACGATAGATAGCAAGGAGGGTGACGATCGCAGCACCCGCCGACATCGCCAGCCATGCGCGTGCCTCTCCGCGCTTGTCTACCATTCCTTGCGCCACAGAATGACGGTCGCGATCGAAGCCCCCAGAGTCAGCGCGAATGCTACCAGCAAAAAGCGCGGCCGGTACACCAGGGTTACCTGCTGGCGCCCTTGCGGCAGCTTAAGCGCCAGGAGAGTCCCCTCGGTGACGAAGGATGCTTTGCCCGCCTCGATCCTCCAACCTGGGTAGTAGTTCTGATTGATCACCAGCACGGTCGGCGCGGGCGCGTAAACATCGTAGCTCAGCTCATTGGGGCTCCATCGCGTCTGAAGCACGCGGCCCGATCCGAGCAGATAGTACTCTCCCCGGTAACTGATATCGGTCGGGTTGTTGCGTGCAGTCGTAGTGGTCGGGATCGAGTTGTATCCATAGCCTTGGCAGTTGGCTGAGCCCATGTTGGCCAGCGCCATCTCGGTCTGATTTTCCGGGTTGGCGACAAACCACTGCCGAAACTCCGCGGCCTTCGGCAGCGGCTCGATCCGATTGTGAAACATGTAGCGGAGATTCGGCGGACCAACCATCCACGAGTCGACCAGGCCGACGGCCAGCAGCGCGACCGCGATACCTGCCGCCCACCTTGAATTTAATCGAGAGATGGAATCCGCTCCCAGAGCGGCCAGCACCCCGGTGCAGAACGAAAATCCGATGACGAACCGCGCCGGCAGGTCGATTTGATGCGTCAGCGGCAGGTAGTGCAGCAGATCCAGCGCCGAACGCCGCCCGCCATCGCCCTGCGCCAGCAGGAAGAAGAGCACCGCCCCCGCCAGCCACGGCAAGCTACGCAGTCGCGCCGCGAAAATGCCGACCAGCGCCAGCAACGCAAAGGCCGGCGAGAGGTACGCTCCGTATTCGGACAGAAGGAAAACGCTGACCCCGACCCGATACAGGTCCTGGTTGCGCGAGAACAGGTACACGCTCAGCAGCTTCAGATCGTCATACTCCGGGCCAAACGGCGGCCGCGGATGAATGGTGAGCATCTCCCAGGCTGGAATCAGCTTCATCGCCGCGAAGCCGGCTGCAAATATCCCCAACATCATTCCAGTCAAAGCTGGGCGGGCATTTCGCTGAGAAACCGCAAGCGCGAGGGAAAGTATGGCAACCATAATTCCCGCATGCAGGAACGTATAATTGCCCTCCGTAAGCGTCAGTGCGCAGAGGAGACCGCCGATCGCCGCGACGAACAGAGACTTTCGTTCGACCGCCACGATCAGCAGCGCGATCACCCAGGGCAGGTACGCGGTGGGTAGAAAATTCAGATGGCCCACCGCAAGATGGAGGTACAGCCACGAACTCGCGGGGAAGGCACCCGCACACACGAATGCCGCAGGCCGGGTGAGGTCCATCACCCGCGCGAGCAGATAGCCCCCCGCAAACGCTATGGCGAGGTGGAAAAAGATCTCCAGGTACAGGCCCGCATAAACGCCGAACCACAAATAGAAAAGAAAAAAGGGCGTAATTATACCCGATTCGGGATTCCCGAGCATTGCCATCCCGCCGCATCGATAGGGATTCCAGAATGGGAGCTCATGAAAGTGCGCCACTGTGTGGTACGGCACCCACCGGAGTTCCGTGAAAAGATCCCAATCGCCATTGGATGGAAACCGTGCAAGGTGAGACAGGTCGGGCGGCAGATTGAGCCACCCCCAAATGCCCGGCCCCAGGTAACCCACCCGACAGAGGAGCGGATAAGCGAAGACTGCGGCAAACCCAAGCGAAGCCGCCCCCACCCAGCGTGCTTCGCGCCAGTTAAACTCGTGCAATAACCCTCGCGCGCGCGTCATTTAGCCGCGCCCGAATCGAGCTCTTCAGGCGGATACACGCGGCGAAAGAAGATCCAGAACAGGAACGTGTTCAGCCCCTGCATCGCGGCCGCGAACTCCAGTGGCAGCGCGAGCGCGAGATGCTCCATGAAGTAGCCGGCCAGGTAAGGACCAATCGCGGAGGTGACTTGCGAGGGAAAACTCGCGAAGCCCGAGGCACTTGCCCGCTCGGCCGGGTCGATGACTCCCATCAGGTACGATTGACGCACCGGAATTGACAGCAAGTTGAACAGTGCCCGGACTCCGTACAGGATGGCCGCCAACCCGAAGGTCGGCACCATAACCACGCCGAACAGCAGCACCGTCGAGATCGTCCGGGTGATCACGACCGCGCGGACCGAGCCCAGCATCAGCGCAATCCGTCCCGCCGCAAGATACGGAATGGACGACACTAAATTGATAATGAAGAACACCCCGGCAAGTTCGCCGGAACTTGCACCAAACCGACGATAGAACCAATAGACGACGAACGGACCCAGCATTCCGATCGCAAGCCCGTTCGTGGAGTTGGTAATCATGAACCGAATCACCAAATGCCACGACTCGCGCGACAGTCCGAGCGTACGCGTGACCGCGACCGCGGGCTCGTGCCGCGTCGCATCGAAGGCCTCCGCGGGTACCGGTCGACGCTCGCGTACCGGCATTATCGCAAACGCCATCACGACCCCGAGAAAGCCCGACAGAATAAACAACCCGCGGTAGGTTTCCAGTTCCGAAAGCCCCACCGCATGCCGGGTCAGTGTGGGGAGTCCCGCCATGAGGGAACCGATCGCACCCGCCATGACTCCGACGAACGAGAAGACCCCAAAGACCGTGGTCCGGTCGTAGTCGCTCGACTCCTCAGCCACCAGCGCCTGCACCGCCGGATAAAAGGGACCCCATGCGCCGCCGGCGAGCGCACCTCCGCGCCCAATCGAGCCGATCGCGGCAAAGGTCACTATCCAGAAGAAGCTGCGGGCGAAGGCGAAGCCTACGCCTCCGACGGCGAATAGAAGCGAGATGATCGCAATGAGAGTTTTGCGCCCGAAGCGATCTGACAAAACTCCGGTCAACATGGAGATCAGCGCGGCGGCGAGCGCCGAAAAAGCCAGTAGAGTTCCGAGCGCGACCGCACTGTACCCCAGTAACGCCAGATACAGCGGCAGGATGATTCCCAGGTAACCCTGCGGGATGCTGCGCAGGATTCTCAACACGAACAGCCAGCCGAGATCCCGGTTAAACCACCTTATTCCGAGCAGTCCCCGCTCGGCCGCCTCAAGTTCCAACTCGCCAGGGGCCGCACTCGAGGCCTCACGCCCTTCCGCCAAGTTCAGCCCTCCGCGTCGGCGGCGGTCGCCTCACCGGCGTCACTCCACCAGACCCCAGCTCGCGGCGAAGTCAATGCGCCCCCGCTTGTTCGACTGTGCCGGAAGGAACCCCCTCTTTCGGTAGGAGAAAGAGCAACGGCAGTACGATTAAGAACATCGGCACCACCAGCCAGAAACAATCGTTGTACGCCATCATCGTTGACTGACGGTTGATCAGAGTGTTGACCATGGCAAGGTCGCGCCGCTGCCCGGGCGCACTGAACAATCCCGCGCCCAGCAAGGCGCTGCGAAACTCCGCGTCAGCTCGGCGGAACGCGGGGTTGGTCGGGGAGATGGAATCGACCAGGTCCGAGCGATGGAACTGCTCTCGGCGTGCCACCAGGGTTGCCAGCGCCGCGTAGGCCACGTTTCCCGCTTCGCGGCGAGTCAAAGTGTAGAGGCTCGAAGCCGCCGTCATCGCGTAGCGCTGAATCGTGCTGAGCGAAACGGTCGAAAGCGTCACCATCGATGCTCCCATGCCAATTCCACTCATGACGAGGATTGGCAGAAAACTCCAGAACCCGACGTAGAGCGTGAAATGTCCAAGCCTCCAATAGGCATATGCCAGCAAGAGCACTCCCGCGCCGATCATCATGCGAGGGCTCACCATATTGTAAAGGCGCCCGACTATGGGCATCGCCAGCAGCATGGTCAAGGCACGTGGCATCAGAACCAGGCCGGCCTGATACGCAGGATAGTTCAGCAGTTCCTGCGTGAACTGCGGCAACAGGAAGCTTGACCCGAACAAGGCGAACCCGATCACCACACCCAAGCCGCAGCCAACGCTCAGTGGGACGTTTCTGAACAAGCGAAAATCTACCACTGGTTCATCGGTGAAGAACATTTCCCACACCACCAACCCCGTCAGCGCGAGCGCCGCCACGACTGTCCCAAAAACGATCCAATGGCTAGCGAACCAGTCGACTTCCTCTCCGCGCTCGAGAACCAGCTGCGCCGCGGTGAGGCCGACCGTCAACAACATGATGCCTCCCCAATCGATCGCGGCGACCCCGCGTTTCAGATATGCGGGGTCATGCACGAACGCGCTCACCATCAAGATTCCCACGACACAAAACGGAACGTTGATGTAAAAGACCCATTGCCAGCCATAGTTGTCGACCAACCAACCGCCGACCACCGGACCGATCGCTGGGGCTGTGACGACTCCCATGCTGTAAATGGCCATCGCCATTCCCTGCTCCGCGGGCGGAAAAGTTTCCCGCGCGATGGCCTGGGAGCAGGGCATCAAGCTGCCGCCGCCGATACCCTGCAGCACCCGGTAGAAGATGAGCTGGCCGAACGTCTTTGAGGTGCCGGCTAGCACCGAGCCCACGATAAACAGGAACATGGAAACCAGGAACAACTGTTTGCGGCCGAGCAGCATCGTCCACCACGCCGCCATGGTGATCATGATGATCTCGGCAATCGAGTAAGCGGTAGACACCCAAGTGATGGTGAGCAGATCCTGTCCGAAGCTGCCCATCATGTGCGGCATAGCGACGTTAACCACCGTCGCATCCATCACCGAGAGAAAGGTTCCGATCATGACGGAACCGGCGACCAGCCATTTGCCCGAGGTGCGGTATTCGTCGCTAGCGCGGGGCAGGGTTATTCGGGGTGTCGCAACTCCGCTTGACATGGCGGGACCGACGTCCAGGCGACGACGTCTTTTTCAATGTTAGCAGGCGTGACGCGCGACCCAAGCGACCAGATCACGCGACTCGGTCAGTGGCGCGTGGAGAAGCGAGCCTGCCGCCGCGGCTTTTCACGTGGATTGAGCTTCAGTCGCGCTATGCTTTCTTTGCGAACGGACGGTCACGCTCGGTGAGTGCGGATTTGAGACCTTTCTCACGGCTCGCCTTCATCCAGTTTCGCACCGTCTCTGTTTGGTGCGCGATCACGTCCATATCAGCCGAGGATTGCTCGGCCGCTCGGATGCCGAGAATGTCCAGGTAGCGGTTGACCGCCGCCTTGTGCAGCATCAGTAGCTCGGCCGGTACCAGTGCCACGCGTCGCGCGTAGGCAAGGGTTTCCTCCTCGAGCTTCTCGCGGGGGTAGACACGATTCACCAGGTGCCATTCCAGCGCTTCCTTGGCGCTCATGTAGTCGCCAGTAAAGAAATATTCCTTAGTTTTGCGCGGACCCATGAGCACCGGCCACATGGAAAGAGTTGGCAAGATTCCGAGCGCGCGTCCGGCGGGATGTCCAAACTGCGCGTCCTCACTCGCAAACACGATGTCGCAGTGGCCGATGAATTCGGTGCCGCCGGCCAGACAGAATCCATGGACCTGGGCGATGGTCGGCTTTGGCAAGGCCCACAGCCGCTGCCATCGTTCAATGGTTCGGTGCAAACCGAGCCGGTCGTTGGTGACGGTGAAAGTCGACCCGGGCTGCTGGGTTCCCTGCAGATCGTAACCCGCGGAAAATGCCCGGCCCGCGCCGCGGATAATCAGAACGCTCGCCTCCGGGTTGGCGGAATACTCATCCATGACCTGATCAAGCTCCGCCAACAGCTTCTGCGAAAGCGCGTTGAGCTTCTCAGGGCGATTCAGCGTCAGCCGGAAAATCTTGTCTTCGACTTTTTCGTAAATAACCGTCTCGTAGTTGGCCATTTCCAAACCTCCGCGCTAACTGGCCGTAAGAAAATCGATTGCGACTCGGGTTGCCTCCTCGGGCGCTTCCCAAAAAAACATGTGACCGATGCCCTTGAGGATATGCTTGCGCGAACCCGCGATACTCTGGTTAAGCACATCCGCGTTCTGCACCGGGACAATGGCGTCGTCGTCACCCTGAAAGATCAGAGTGGGCGCCTTGATCTTCGCCAAGCGTGCAAAGCTGTCGAACCCACTGATCGCGCCGAACTGCCGCATGAAGGTGTGCGGCGGGGTGATCGGATACTTGGCCGCCTCGATCAGCTGCTCATCGATGAACTTCTGACCCGCCTCCGAGGCGGTAAATGCCTTTCCGCATGCGACAGAAAACGCCGCACGGGCGGCATCCGCAGGCGACATTCCCGGCTGCGGCATAAGCCTGGCAAGGTCTTCGGGTTTGCCCGGAATCGAGTGCGACATGCCGCAGTTGGTACATCCGAGCACCAGCCGTTGGACGCGCTCCGGGTAGGCCAGCGCATACTCCTGCCCAATCATACCCCCCATAGAAATGCCAAAGATGTGCGTGTGCGAAAGCTTGGCGTGGTCGAGCACCGCCGCAATATCATCCGCCATGTCCCGCAGCGTCCAGGCGACGTCCGGCTTGTCACTCTCGCCGGTGCCGCGGTTGTCGATCACAACGAGCCTGAAATGCTTATCCAGCAGGTTGAGAAATCGTTCGCTCCACGCGCGCCCCGAACCGCTGAACCCCATGATGAGCGCTACCGGTGTGCCCGACCCGCGAACTTCGTAGCGAAGTTTCAAGCCGTCCTTGCTATGTGCGAACTCGCGTATCGCCACGGTCAAAATCTCCAATCACTCAAAGGTGGCGGAACATTAGCACGAGCCGCCGCAAAGGTCAGACGATCCAGCTTCTCGCCAGCTCCTCCAATTCCGCTTCGTACTTGTCCGGCGCCAGCGTGGGCGGGAATAGAATCAGTCGATGTGCGCCCGCCGCCCGATAGGCCTCGACCGCGGCCCGCGAATCTTTGCCGCCCACCGGCGAGAAGATGGTTATTTCCAGCTTCGAGAAATCGCGATTCACTTCTGCGCACAGCTGACGGAGCTTCGCCAGTTCGGTCTTGAGATCGTCCGGGTTGAGCGCGATCGGCGCCCATCCCTCGCCAATCAGCGCAGTGTTGCGAAGCGCACGCTCGCCACCGGCACCGATGTGCACCGGCGGATGCGGCTTTTGCGCCGGCTTGGGATTACTGCGAAGCGCCGGAAACTTCACGAATTCCCCTTCGAAGCTCGCTTCCTCCCGCGTCCATAGTTCCTTCATCGCGCGGATATACTCGCGAGTCATCGGCCAGCGTCGGCGAAAATCGACGCCCATGATCTCGCTCTCGTCGCGCAGCCAACCCGCGCCGATTCCGAACAACACCCTCCCACCCGAGTAGTAGTCGAGGGTCGCGACCTCTTTGGCCAGGTTGAAGGGATCACGTTCGGGCACGAGACAAATTCCCGTACCGAGCTTGATGCGATTGGTCGCACCGGCGGCGAGCGCAAGTCCCACGAACGGATCGATCATGTGCGCGTAGACTTCCGGGATTTTGCCGTCGCCCAGTGGGAACGGGGTCTTGGGGTTGACCGGCATTATCGCATGCTCGGGCAGCCAAAAAGACTCAAACCCCAGCGCCTCGCACTTGCGCGCGATCGCGACGGGATGAGCGGTAAACGACGCCACGAACGCCAGCACTCCGATTTTCATGCGCACCTCCGCCCGTGCGTACCGCGTGGGCACAGGTACTAGTAGCGCGAATCGAAGCGAGGGAGGTATCGAAACCACCTGGCTAGGAGTTCAAGGATCACGCTGCAACCGTCGTCGCGAGTCCCGCGCCGTCCGGGGCGCGCCCCACTCCCCGCACTAACTCCTGCAATTGATCAATGAAGCCGGGCCAACCATGAAGACATCACACACCTGATAGCCAGAGCGCGCGGAGCAATCTTCACCAACACCCCTTTTCCCTAGTTGGGCACACGGTAACAAGACAGGAGCGGCTTGGAAGCCGAGTGGTTTGCGTGACGCTACAGTTCACCGTTCAGCGCCCGCGTGGCCATAACAAGTGCGGTGGCACCCAGAGTGGAAACCATTATCGCGCTGAACAGATGATGGGCATGCACTCCAAACACGGCAAATATCCATCCGCCGACAATTCCGCCAAGCAAACCGAGCAAGATGTCGGCAATCACGCCGTATCCCCTTCCGCGGATAAGCTTTCCAGCCAGCCATCCGGCGATGAGTCCGACCAAAATCGACGCAATCATCGATACTTAACACTCCTTTGTGGCAAGCCGGTGTCAAACTTGCGTAACAGGACTCACTGCAAAAGCATTGCCAAGTTTCTCTTGACGTGAATCCGATGAAATTGCGCGGCGATCGGGCGACGGTGCCGTATTCCGACTGCGGTAACGCCGCGTGGTGGCTGCTCTCCCCAGCCAGCAGCTCCCCAGGCAGTGATTCGTTTGTCTGATGAGGAGGCTTAGGTGCCCGCGCATTCCCCCTTCGGAGACGAAAAGGGTCCGCGCGGAAGAGCTGCCTACCAGCCGAAGAAATCCTTGGCGTAGACGAACTTGCCTACGCCTGCGGCGCGGGCGGCCCGCTCGTCGAGTTCCTGATCGCCGACCATCGTCGAGGTTTTCAGATCCACGCCGTAGACTTCCGCCAGTTCGGTAATCATTCCGCCCTGCGGCTTGCGGCAATGGCACTTGTCGGCATCGTCGTGGGGGCAGATTTGCCAGGCGGTGAGAATATCGCCGAGCTGGTGATCGAGTTCGCTCAGCGCGGCTTCAACCGTGGCCATGGTGAAGCGTCCCCGCTTGATCTTGGATTGGTTGGTCACGACGAGAAGCAAATGATCGCGAATAGGGGCCAGTTTTTTTGCTACGCCCGGGAGCAGCTCCACAATGATCTTGCCCCCGGCATCGACCGGCATCTCGCTATCGTGGTCGAGCCGCACTAGGGTGCCGCCCAGGTCGAGAAACAACCCTTTGTTTCCGGTGATGCCCGCCATCAGGTTCGACCGCCGATGGCCATCTTCACGCAGCGCGCCAGTCCAGATGATCGCGAACGTGCGTGAAGACTTCGTCGAGGATCGCCACGCCGGTCTCGGCCTGTTCTTCGCTGATGACCAGCGGCGGATTGATCCTGACGCGCGGAAAGTAGGTCATCGTGATCACTCCGCGGCGTAGCGCTTCCAGGAAAATCTGCTCCGTCACCCTGCGGCTTAAGGGTTCGCGGGTCTTGAGATCGCGCACCAGATCGATTCCGATCAGCAGCCCTTTCCCGCGGACGTCGCCGATGAACTCGTACTTCTCCTTGAGCGTGTTCAAGCGGTGCAGCATCTGGCCGCCGATCTTGCGTGAGTTGTCGACGAGCTTTTCGTCATTGATGATCTTGATGGTCTCTGCGACTGCCGCCGCGGCAAGTGGATTACCACCGTAGCTCGAGGACGATGCGCTCGGCTTGCCGAACGGCTCCGACTTGCCAAGCTGCTCGCTCATGAGCACCGCGGACACCGGGAAGCCTGCGCCCATTCCCTTGCCGAGGGTAACGATATCGGGCTCTACCCCGGTATGATCGATGCCCCACATCTTGCCGGTGCGGCCAAAGCCGGTAATCATTTCGTCGGCAATCAGCAGCGCACCGTTTTCCTTTGCGACCGACTTGATCGCGGGCAGCCAATCATCCGGCGGGATTACGTTGCCGGCGGTCCCCTGCATGGGCTCGACCAGCACTGCCGCGACGTCTCCCGCCGAGGAATTCTTGATTTGGTCGCGCGCAAACTCGACGCACAGCAGGCCACACGAGGGGTGCGTCAACTTGAATGGGCAGCGATAACAATCCGCGTAGGGCACCTGGTAGCGTCCGCCAGGCAGTGGTCCGTAACCCTTCTTCGACTCGTCGCCAATCAGGCCAAGTACCCCACCGGTCTTGCCATGAAATCCACCCCAGAAGCTGACGACCTCGTGCTTCTTGGTCGCGGAACGCGCCAGGCGCAGACCCGCCTCGACTGCCTCGGCCCCGCCACTATACAGATGCGAACGATTCAAACCCTTCGGGGCGACTTCCGACAGTAGCCTGAAGGCCTCGCTGCGTTCCTTGGTGGCAAAGGTTCCCACCGACAGGCGCTCGATCTGTTTGCCGATGACTTTCGCCACCCGCGGATGGCCGTGGCCGAGGCTTGCAACCGCGATGCCCGCGTACAGGTCGATGTAGGTATTGCCATCGGCATCGGTGAGGGTGGCGCCTTCACCATGGTCCAACGCGATGCCCGCCAATTGCGAGACCCGTTGGCGTCCGGATGCGACGTACTTCTGTTCTTCGTCGTAGATCTTGCGCGATTCAGGTCCTGGAATAGCGGTCTTGATGGAGTGCAGTTTAACCTTCGGTGTCATCAGTCGTGCGCGTCACGCCCTTCCCAAACTTGTTGCAAGAGGCTACCGCGCACGGGCCAGCAACGAAAGGGCTCGTCGTGCTATCGCCCGGGCGGCGGGGGCGCGCACCCGGCTGAAGCTGGGCCAATCGTTGAAGTCGACTATCGCAAACCCATCTTCATCCAGAATGGCATCGCCGCCCCAAACTTCCAGGCCAAGCGCGGCGGAGGCTTTGCGCGCCGCCTCGGAAAGCTCGCGGACCGCTGCTTCCGGAGTTTCGCCGGTGGCCGGCAAAGCCGTGAAGTATGCGCCGCCGCCAACACCATAGAATTTGATCAGACCCCCGGGGCATTCCTGCTGCACGTAGGCACGCCGCACACCGCGGCGCGCCAGAGCGTTGAGCTGGACCTCCACCTGCGCCTTCCCGACCGCTCGCTGCACGTCCTCCTCCCCCAGCGCATGCAGATCACCACGCTTGACGAATACGGGCAGATCGAGGTCGATCGCACCCAGCACGCGGTGTTCGAGTCGTTCATCGGTGCGAACCAACGCCCCGGCCGGGGTGGGAACACCGGCTCGGGTGAGTCCCGGTGCCAGCAGGTCGCGATAGCAATTGCGGATGGCGAGCGCCGAATTGATGGCTACGGCGCCGGTGCGCTCGACTTCCGCAAGACGTCGGAGGGCGGGCTCGCTCTGGCACATCGCGAGCACCAGGTCGGTGCTCACTTCATGCTGGTCGAGAAACTCGCTGGGCGTCATCGCCCTGGTCTCGACCCCTTCCCGGCGCAATTCGCCCAGTGACTCTTCGAGGATCGCCGCGTCAGCGGCGACCTTGCCGGGCGAAAATTCCGGTTCACGGTAGATTCCGATTGCTCGATAACTCATTGTCAACCCGCTAACATCCGGCGCGCGGCCTCGAGGTCGGCAGCTTCGTCTATATCGATCGCTCCCTCGACTTCGATGGCCGCGAGACGAATTTGTTCTTCAAGCAACATCTGTAGAAATGCGCGGAGAGCCCCCAGTTTGCGTTCGCGAGCAGCCGCCGACCAGCGGAAGATCGTCGTCGGCAACCAGTACAATCCGGCCGTGACCAGCGAACTCTCGCGTCGTCCCAGCGAGGTTATCAAGCCCGCCTTGGTTACTTCTGCGAAAAGCGGCTTGCGGTCGCCGCGCCATTTTGCAACCGCCAGCATCCCATCCCTGGGCATGGGCACTGTCGCGGCTCGCGCCTGGGTAACAAACCGACGAAATTCGTGGTCCGGAACCATTGTGTCTACGGTGGCAAGCAGAAAATGTCCCGCCACCAACGACTCTCCGAGTACCAGCAGCGATTCCATTGAGCTTTCGGTGTCGCGAACAATCATTCGCAGCTGCCGCGGGAAGCTCATCCCGCGCGCCAGGGAAGCGGTTTCCGAATTCACTACCGCCAGCACCTCGCGCGCGCCCGAGGACAGCATCGCGGCTGCCTGGCGCGCCAGCAGCGAGATACCGCCAACCTGGACCAGCGGCTTGGGCAGCTCCACACCGCTGGAGGCGCGCAGTCGCGCGCCGCGACCCGCGGCGATTATCGCGCCCTGGAACTCGGCTACCATCGGATGCTCTCGAGTTCGCCGAGTGAAGCGATCGTGTAGTCCGCGCTCGCGCATTGCCGGCCGTCGCCCGACCCGCCCGCGCGATACCACACGGTGGTAAGGCCCAGCCGGTGTGCGGGCACGCAGTCTTTGTCCGGTGAATCACCTACCATCGCAGCGGCCGCCGGCGGCACGCCCACCCCGCGTAACGCCGCCTCAAAGATTCCCGGTTGCGGCTTGAAGATGCCCACCTCGCTGGAATCCGTAATCGAGTCAATCATTTTCGCCATGCCGGCTTCTTTCAAAATCCGGTCGAGATTTCCGTAGAAGTTTGACACCACCCCGATCCGAAAGCGCCCCTTGAGCGCCTTAAGAATTCCCCGATTCGCGTCCAGGCCCTCTCGCGTTGCGCCAACGAAGCCTGCGGTTACCTGCTCGACGGTTCGATGGCGCCCCTTGGCATCCGATGATACGAACCTCTCGCGTAGCCGTTGCGGACCTGCGTGGGTGAGAAACTCGACCTGATTGCCGACCAGGAAACGGACCAAATCGACCATCCCGAAGCGACGGATCACCCTGCCGGCCCGGTACCCCGCTTGAGTTGCATGCTCGAAGGCGCCATCCAGCTCCTCGCGCGTGATTTCGATACCCACCGCTCGATACTCGCCCAAGAACCGATCGAGCCAGTGCAGCGGCCCATCGAGCGTACCGCCGAAGTCCAAAAGAAGAGCCGAGAGCATCTGCGCGAGCCACCAAGTCTACCAGCCGTGGCATGCAGCCTCTAGTATGCAGGGGAAATTCGGCACTGCCGTAGATTCCGGTTGCCATTCGTTTGACACTCCTTCCCACGCTGCTTTAAACCCATCGCGTCCGCCTCCAGAAGGAATTCTTGACTTGAGACCTGTATTTTCCAGAGCAATTCGAGCATTGGCCTGTGCGACTTCGCTATTCCTCGCCGTGTTCGCAACTTTGCAGTCGTCGTCCGCGAGCGTTAACGGCTCGGCCACCGCCACCGTCAATCAACTGCTTGCAACCATAGGCAAGCTGCGTACCACGACCGACCCCGGGGAGCGGCACAAACTCGTCACTTCGATGGACGCATCGCTGGCGATTCAAAAGCTCAGCCAGCAGGCACTTGGCGCGCAATGGAGCAAACTCGATTCCAGAGAACGAACGCATTTTGTCGCCCTGGTGACGCAATTGCTCGAGAAAATCGCCTATCCTAATGCCGCCCGTTTCTTTTCGAGCTTCCAGGTAAAGGTTCTGGGTGAAGATGCGGAAGGCGGCCAACACATTGTAAGAACTCTGGTCACCCGGCCGGACGGTGGAGCCGTGGCAATCGACTACATTTTAGAGCCGACCGATGGTCGATGGTTGATCGTTGACGTCATCCTAGACCGCCAGAGCCTCGTCGCCAGCATGACTTCACAAATCCAGGCGACGCTTAAGGCCAGTTCCTATCGCGGACTGGTCGGTCAGATGCAGGAGCGACTAGCACAGAACGGCGCGAGCCCGTCGCCCTGAACCATATTGCTCAGCTATTCAAAGGAGAATCCCCAGAAGCACGGCTGTTGGAATTCCAAATGAAAAAGAAGCATCCCTTCTAGCCCTGAGATTGCGGGCGTGTTACCTTGACCCGAACAGTTTTCGAACGCGGATAACTGGCTTTCTGGACGACCTTGGCAATTGAAACCGCACTGATCTCGGCGCCTTCGCGCAGCGACAACCGCATTTTTGGCCGGTATCTGCTCGAACGGGTAATCCTCGCATGCGAACGCGCGGGGGTGCGGCGCTTTTTCATTCAAGCGCCGGCCAGCCGCCGCTCCGAGGTCGAGTCCTCGCTCGGTAGTTTCCGCAGTCGCTCCGAAGTGACCGTGGTCGACCGCCTCGAACTTTCGCTGGATGGAATCGACCCCGACTCACCCTGTATATCGTTTGCTGGAAATCTGGTTTTTTCGAAGCTGCAGCTGAAGAGGGTTCTCGATAGTGCGGCTCAGGCCCCGAACCGGGTGTTCCGATTCTCGAGCAGCGACGCCGATCACGGTGGTGAAATCGCGGTTGGGCCAATGCGACGTCTGCTCGAGCGGGGCGGGCTGCGAAACGAGCCGCTGCGTCGCTCGACCGGAGAACTGCCCTTTGCCCTGAACGGACGCCCCGAGGATCGGGATGAAGCGGAGCTTCGGCTCGCGCGTTCACTCCGTCACGAGACCGCGGGCACCGATGCTTTGCTTGCGCGCTTGCTCGATCGCAAGCTGTCGTGGCGTATCAGCCTGAGGCTCGCGCGAACCCGGATAACCCCGAACCAAGTAACCATTGCGAATACTTGTGTCGGATTGGCGTGCGCCTTGATGTTCGCGATTCCCAGTTACGGCTGGCGGTTGCTTGCATCCGTGCTGTTCCTGGCCTCAACAACAATTGACGGAATTGATGGTGAACTGGCGCGGCTGCAGATGCGTGAGACCGAGTGGGGTGGCAGACTCGATGTGATCACGGACAATGTTGTCCACATCGCCATCTTTGTCGGAATCTTCGTCGGCGTTTATCGCGCCAGTACCGATCCGATATTCCTCTGGTTGTTGCCGCTCCAGCTCGCAGGGTTTGCGCTCGCCGCACTCTCGACCTTCATGGCTCTTCGAATCCGAGGACCGCAAGCAAGGCAGTGGATTGAAAAGGTCGAGCGCATAAGCGGCCGGGACTTCGCCTATCTGCTGATCGGGTTTGCGCTTTTCAATCGATTGGAGTGGTTTTGCTGGGGCACCACGTTTGGTATTTACGTGTTCGCGTTGGTCTTGATCTGGCTGACCGTCCGCCGCCGGAGGGTTGAGTCAGTGGAGTGAGCCGTTGCGCGAATTGTTGCGCCGCGGTGGAGGAAGCATGAACAGGAAGCCCAAGATTCTGCTGGTTCAACCCACAACCGTGCATCTCGACGGCACGCCGCATAAGACCCGCTGGCGTCTGATCATGGGGCTGATGATCCCGCTGATGGGGGGCCTCACGCCTGATGAATATGACGTCACGCTCTGCGACGAACGCCTCGAGGACATCAACTTTGACGGCGGCTGGGACCTGGTCGGAATGACCACCACCATCGGGGCGTCCCTGCGCGCCTACCAGCTCGGCGATGAGTTTCGCCGCCGCGGTGTTCCGGTGGTGTTCGGCGGTTTTCATGCGACCCTGCAGACCGAAGAGGCACTCAAGCACTGCGATTCAGTCGTGCAGGGCGAAGCCGACCTGGTGTGGCCGGAACTGCTCCAGGACTGGCAAGACAAAAAGCTCAAACAGGTCTACAAGGCGAGCAAGGTGCACGATCTCAAGGGTCTGCCCCGCCCGCGCCATGAACTGCTCAAGCTCAACCGCTATCTGTTCAAGGCGGTCCCGGTGCAGGCCAGCCGCGGTTGTCCCTACCGATGTTCGTTCTGCGAAATTCCCGTCTTCTACGATGGTTCCTATCGGACCCGTCCAATCGGCGACATCGTCGAAGAGATGAAGCAGGTCATCAAGATCACCGGTTTTCGGCGCTTTCAGTTCATCGACGACCAGATTACCGGCAAGCACAAGTTTGCCCGCGAACTGTTCAAAGCGCTGGAGCCGCTCAATATCCGCTTCTCGTGCCTGTGGACGATTAACTCGAATCACGACGACGAGCTGCTAGAGCTGGCCGCCAAGGCGGGAATTTTCCACGTTAACATCGGTGTGGAATCGATCAGCCAAGACAGCCTGCTGTCGATGAACAAGATTCAGAACCATGCCAATCAGTACAAGAAGCTGCTCAAGAAGCTGGAGCGCTACGGGATCTATTACTCGCTGAACTTCCTGTTCGGACTCGAAGAAGACAAACCTGGAATCTTCGAAGCCACCATGAAGTTTCTGCACGAGGTGCGCGCGCCGGAGGCGTTCTTCAATACGGTTACGCCGCGCCGCGGCACCCCGATGCGCACCCAACTCGAGAACGAGGGCCGCGTGATCATCCCCGATGCGGACCTCTACACCAACAACTTCCGCTGCATGTTTGTACCCAAGAACTTGTCGCCGCAAGAAGTCGAAGAAGGCGTGTGGAAGTGCACCAAGGAGTTCTATTCGTTCAAGTCGATGTTCAAGCGCCTGCTGATGCCGCCCAACAAGTTCACGTGGCAGGGTCTGACGGAGAACATGCTGTTCTGGTACGGCTCCAAGCGACAGATCGACCCGGTC
>DASXMJ010000052.1 GCA_036495685.1 Candidatus Binataceae bacterium
CCTGCCGAAGAACGTGGGAAGTGGAAGTCCGACGTACGCCGCAAATCGACATATAGCGAGCAGGAGAGCGAGACCTTCATTTCACGTTTCCGGCTGCGATCCCGAAACTCGCGCTGGCCACGGATAATGAGATCATTCGCGTTTGCGTCGAGAAGAAAAAACCCGACCTGCTGCCAGCCACCGGTCGAAGAGACTGGATGGCTGGCGTGTTTCAGCAACTATTAGGTGTTTACAGCGATAAAAAGAAGCTGTATACGAGCGATTACCCTGTATCGGCGGATAGATCCAACTTCGGATCCATCAAGCCAACCGGTTCCCCAGTGCTCAGCCGGGCCGTCACGCTGGTGACCGACGCCTCGGATGCGCATGCGGAGCTCAAGTTGCTTTCGACGCTCGCCAAAATGGTGGTCGACGGAGTCGTGAAATCCGGCCAGCACGTTTATTTAGGAGGTCTGAAAGCCGCCTGCAAGAAGTGCGACGCATGGATCGCGAAGTACTCGAACTGGCTTTACTACCACAGAACGATAACGCTGCACCTCCCCGCCAACGATCGGAGGCCCTCGGCGACCGCCGGTGTCTGGGAAAACCCGGTCGCGGCTGCCTCCGTTAAAGACGCTTCCGATGTTAAGGCCAATATCTCCACATTGTTCCAGTAAAGGAAGAACGAGTGCGCGCCCGCGCCAGCATAGGGGCGTCGCCGCGTGTGACTGACTAACTGACAAGGAGGCAGCGACAGTGTCGTCCATCGCAGGAGAGCTCGTCACCGAGACATTCGAGTACGACGGTGGCCGGCGGGTCAGGGTGTATGTCCCACCGGAGCCGCCCGAGGCGGTCGTGTTCGCCGGTGACGGTCAGTTGATCTCGCAGTGGGGCGGCGTCCTGGAGGCGGCCGATCTACTGCCCACGATGATTGTCGGCGTATACGGGCTGGCCGATGAAATGTTGCGACTCCATGAGTACTCAGCAGCTCTTGACCCAGAGCGGTTCGCGGCACACGAGAAGTTCTTCGTTGACGATGTCCGCGGATGGGTGCGGTCGCGTTTCGGCGTCGCGCTGCCGAACGAACGCACCGCGGTGTTCGGTGTCTCGGCGGGTGGGGAACTCGCGCTCGCCATTGGGCTGCGGCACCCGGACCTCTACGGTGCGATCTTCTGCGCCTCACCGGGCGGGGGTTACCGGCCGCCTGAGGTAATGCCGAGCTCGATTCCGCGCGCGTACCTCGTCGCTGGCACGCTGGAGCCGTTTTTCCTAGAGAACGCGACCCGGTGGGCGGTCGCGCTGCTCGATGCAGGTGCGGACGTCGTGATGAGCGAGCGGGTCGCGTCCCACGGCGACGCGTTTTGGGGAGAAGAGTTCCCGCTGATGGTGGCGTGGGCGTTTGGACGATGAACCGTCGCGATGTTGGTCGGCGGTTGCGCTCCCCCCGCCGATCATACGCAGCATGCTGGCCGGCGCGGTGCAATGCGCGCCGGCCTGGGATCCAAAACCTGACAGTTTTTCGGCCGCCCTCAGAGAGTGAAGGTCGGCCGAAAAAACTGGTATGAACCATGAGACCACAACCACAGACGACACGCCCCCGGAGGGGCGAATAACCGGCGGACTCTTCGACGCCTTCGGGCAGCTGAGCATCCTGCCTTCGAAGTTCGCGAAAGTCCGACTCGCCGATCTCACTCACCTAGAGATTAGGACGTTTCTTCGCGAACTAGATAGAAAAGAAAACGAGTGTGGGAAAGCCCCTTCAGGCAAACACTATCAACAAGATTCTCGCCCGCGTGCGCACCATGATAAACGACGCGTTCGAGGGCGGTGAGATTGCGAGTCCGCGCAATCCGATGGGCCTCGTAAAGAATCTGACCGTCCCCGAGCGGGAAACCCACTCGTTCGAGCCCAGCGAGCTACTTCGAATCTTCTCAGTATGTAAGGTCGGCAGCGTGCACTTTACATCTTGTTAGCTTTGACCGGACTTCGACCGGGCGAGGCGCTGGCACTGGTACCAGAACACCTCAATTTCACGGATGGCACCATTCTGGTACGTCAGCAGTTGGTGGAGAAAGGCGAGGTGTCAGTACGGCTAAAGACCAAGGCCTCGCGGCGCAGCGTCGAGATGTTCGAGCCGGTCAAGGTAGCGCTCTTCGAGGTGATGGCAGTCAATCACCTTCGAAGCCGTTTCATCTTCTGTGGACCTATGGGACGGCCGATGCTGGAGCGCAGCGTCGGCGATCACCCATGGCGGCGGGCAATAGCGCGAGCGGGTGTCGAGTACCGCGTGCTCTACAATCTGCGCCATACTTACACGACGCTGATGATTCGCAGGAAAACCGCTGCAGTGGATAGCGCACCAGCTCGGCCACGTTGGCCTCAAGAAAATCGACGAGGTCTACGGACGCTGGACGCGCAGTCCAGAGGAAGAGCCGCTCGACCTCGACTCATTCTTCCTCCAGATCGTACGACTGCCGAATGCGGCACAACGGCTACAGAGTCTGCCAAACCCCAGCCAAACCGCGGTTGCGGCGATCGCTAGTGCTGCGAGAAGTCTTGCACTTAGAAGGGTTTTTTCCGATGAGAGTGCCCCGGCCGGGAATCGAACCCGGACTTGAGGTTCCGGAGACCTCCGTGATGTCCTTTTCACTACCGGGGCAGAGTTTGGCGGACCTCATCAATATATCAGGGTTTGGAGCCGGACAAGCACGCCTGCGCCGGATGAGGATGAGATACGGTACCGCCCCCGCTCGCGTTAGCAGAGGAGGGGCGCATCGCAAGAAAGCGCCGTTCGACGTAACGGAAGTGCAAACCGGCGACGATCGAGGTCGCGACTAGGACGATTGCTGACACGATCGCGAATCGCATCACGGTTGGATTCATTGCGGGCGATGGCAGAACCACCAGTTGTATTGATCTCATCCGCGCAAGCGAATCCGGAGTGATTAGATGCAGCGCAAGCCATGCGATCGGCGCATGGAACAGATAAACGCCATACGAAATGCGCCCCAGTCCCGTAAGCGGTCGCCACGACAGCACGCGTGCCGCAATCGATGAAGGCTGGATGAAAACCGCACTTATCAAGGCCGCGGTAGCGCAAGCTTCCAGTGTGTAGCCAAAGGTTGCGCTGCGCCACGAAGCGCTCGAGGGTGTGCCGCCAGTCACAAAGGCGACGCAAAGGCTGGTAAGAACTACGAGTGTTTCCGGTAGCCAGCGCGATTCGCGCATCCGCCTCCACACCAATCGCGCCCGCCGATGCCTCAGCGATAAGGCCGCCGCGCAGCCGAGCAGAATCACACCGATGCGAGTATCAGTGGCGAAATAGATCCAGACCGAAGAGTCTGCTGTAGGTGCGGTCAGATGGCCCCAGTTGAGCCACGAATACAACCCGATTCGATATGCGGTCAAAGTCAAAATCGCGATCAGGCAGAACGGTAAGGCCCGCTTTACTCCCAGCCATCGCAGCACCGTCGGCCAGAAGAGATAGAATTGTTCTTCGACACACAGCGACCAGAGCACGACGATAACATCGAAATGTGTTCCGCCGACGGCGATCTGATAATTGTAGGTGTAGGTCAGCAAGGCGGGCAGAATTCGCGGAATTGCTTTAACCTGGGGTTGGTTGAACACCACAGCTCCCACCAGCACCGCAGTCAGCATCGAGAGATATGCCGGACCTAAGCGTAAGAAACGTCGGCTGTAAAATCGCTTCAGGTTGATGGTGCCGGTGGCGGCGATTTCGCTCTGGAGAATCCAGGTGATCAGAAAGCCGCTGAGCACAAAAAAGAGATCGACGCCGTACCATCCGCGGGTGAGTTCAGACAGAAGTGGTCCATTTGGCAACACGCTGGCGCCGACATGGAGCAGCAGCACCGGCAGTATCGCGACGCCACGTAGCCCATCAAAGGCAGGAACGTAGGCATGGCGATTCTCGTGCGACATGAGGCAATCCAATCCAATCGCTCGTGACAAAATCCTGGGGTGCGGGTGGAGGAGGAAGCCGCCGAAGTGATCGTAACGCCGCAACTGATACGGTGTACATTTTTTTTTGCAACTCACTAGGGAGCTGCTCTGCGATTGTCAATGCATTCGCAGAAATAGCGAGATGAAGCCGCCCAGGACTTCAACATTGCTAAATTTAGAAGAGAATCCCCGTTTTAGTCGTCCTTGTGACAAGCGAACGCCTCAGAAAAGGGCGACGTTAGCGTGGTGCAACTACGAAGTAGCTGGGTAAGTCTGTCTTGCGTCTTACCAATCGCAAAGAAAATTGGTTTTTAGAGTGGTCAAAGATCGAAAAGGAATCTCTGACCGAAGTAGGCACGTCTTCAACCGGTTGTCTTGCCCGCTCTCAGAGTTACTTGACCCTTTTTGCGTTCGAGTGCCAATTCGCAATGAGGGCTTCATTCGAAATCGCTATCAGCCACAGTGAGTGCGAAATGATGGCGCGCCGTCAGCTCCGGTTAGAGAGTTCAGAGAATGTCGGACCCACTCTGAAGATCAGATCAGATGAGATTCTTGCTTCTAAGCTGCCGCACTTGTGCTCTGACCCCGGCGAGACCTTGGCGCGCATAGACGAACATCAAGCGCTCCGCACTGAAATAGCTTAATACGGGGTTCCTGAACTTGTTGTTGAATCGCGCTCGATCACGGGGATCGATGCCGAATTCGGGCGCGAGCTTTTCTAGGATCACGCCGAGATCGAATGCCGCCGGAACCGCGAGGTAATAGTTGCCGTCGGAGAGATTGTTGATCGTGAATTCCGGCAGGAACGCCGTCGGCGAGGTCGGTGCCGCTTGTAGGTCGAAGGTTCCGGTGGCACCGAGCGCGGGCAGCCGAAGTCTGCGCAAGGCGTCTCTCGACAAGTAGCCTTTCGCTACCGGATCAATTCTCGCGATAATCGCTGCTGCGCGAATCCAGTTCACCACCTTATATTCATTCCCCAAGGTCGGCGCTGCGTGCGCGCTCGCTTGGGTAATGACCAGCTCCGGCCCCAGACCGCGTTTCATTGATTCCGCTAGGCCAAGAATATGATGGGCGGGGGTTCGCGAATCTCCTTTGGCTCCGTAGTTGTCACTGGCGCCGTTGCCACCGAAGTTTAGTTCTTGGAACTCCGTCCCATCCGCATTCCATTGAAAGACCATGACCTTGCCCCAATCGTGCCAGATGGGCGCCGCGACTATCAGGTCCTGATTCATCGCGAGATCATCGCCGTATCGGACGAAGGCCGCGTCGCCCGACACATCGATGGTGGGCAACCCGCCGGTTCCGAGATGCCCGTACGCCATGCGATAGTCAGCCGCCAGGCTGAGCGAGCTGATGTCGTTGAATGCCTCGTGCATCGCCAGGCCGCCCGGATACGAATGATGGCCCTCGAAGACGCTGCCGGGCGCCGAATCGAACCGCTGTGGCAGATGCGGACAGGCGGTGCCATCGTCGCGGACCGGAGGGAATATTCCCGCCTCCAAACCGCCGGGGAATTCGCGCCCGTCTGCGGGATTGAGCAGGCCGGCATCCGTGAGCGCCTTGACAATCGCGGCCTTGTCCTTGCCGGTGAGATTGGCACGATGCGCAATGCAGGTGTCGGGATTGGTGAAGGCATCGAGCGTTTCACGTTTCAATTTTGGGTCGCCAACATGCTCGGCCGCCTGCTTGAGAAAACCCATCGCGGAGTTTATCAGCGGCGATTTTTCGGCGATTGCGAGCGCACCATCATTTCCAGCGCCCATGGCGGTCTGGTCTGCGCCCGAGGCGAGGGCGGACATGAACAACAACGCTGCGGCCGTCAGCCCGAGGTTTCGATTCACCATGTGGCTCCTGTCGCGGTAGAGCTTGGACTGAGAGTGAGGGCGGCGCCGCGGGTTACGCCGCGGCGTGGGATTCGCGGAGCATTTCGGCGTGACGACGCTCCGCCTCGGGGCGGGTTTCCTCAAGGACGGCGATCATCTGCGCGTGCACGCGGCCATTGGTCGCCACCACCTTGCCGGCATGAATATCGAGTGAGGAACCATCCATGTTGGTCACGCGACCGCCTGCTTCCTCCACGATCAGCGCGCCGGCGGCAACATCCCAGGCCTTTAGGCCGAATTCCCAGAAGCCGTCGGTGCGGCTGCATGCCACGTACGCAAGGTCGAGCGCGGCCGCTCCGGTCCGGCGCACGCCCTGGCAGCGCATCATGAATGCCTCCCAGAAGCACAAATAGTAGCGTCGCCGCTCGCGGCGGTCGTAGGGAAACCCGGTCGCGAGCAGCGAGGCGCTCAGCGAGTCGGTAGTGCTCACATGGATAGGCTTGCTGTTCAGCCTCGCGCCACGTCCCAGTCTGGCGGTGAACGATTCCTTTTTCAGCGCATCGTAGATCACTCCGAACTGAGTGTGCCCCCGATGCTGATATGCAATGGAAACGCAGAACTGCGGAAACCCGTGCGCGAAATTGGTCGTGCCATCCAACGGATCGATGATCCATTGATGGTCCGACTTGTGGATGCTGGCACCGCTCTCCTCCGCGAGGACGGCGTGGGTGGGAAACGCCCGATGGATAACCTCGATGATGGCGGCTTCCGATTCGCGGTCAGCCTCGGTCACCAGATCGATCGAGTTGGACTTGCGTACGATGTTGATTCGGCTCAACCGCTTGAGATGAATTCTGCCAGCCGCGCGGGCCGCACGCAGCGCGACATTTTCGATTTCGTCGGGCACGGTCCTACGACGATAGGACAGCTGCGCTATTTATTGAAAGCGCGCGGTGCTCATCAATCGACAGATCGGCGCTGCGCAAATTTGTTCGCTGCGCAAGGTCTACCAGCGCGGCGTTTCACCCAGGCCGATCTCCAGCGCTGCTTTGCCGATCAATTCGCGGGCCCGCGCGTTGGACAAGGGATGGTTCACCCCCGCGCGCACGTCGCGGAAATAACGTTCCATCGGAAATTTCTTCAATATGCCGTGCGCCCCCACGGCCTCCATGCAACAGTCGACCGCGCGAATCGCGTTGTTGGTGGCGACGTATTTTGCCATCACCAATCGCGCCAGCCCTGCTTCGCCCTTGAACGATCCCGTTTGTGACAGGTAATCGCGCGCAACGCTCGTGTACAGGGCTCGCGATTGCGCGATCAAGGTATCCGCTTCCGCCACGGCAAACTGTATGCCGGGCAGGTACTTGATGGGACGCGGCAAGGTCAGCGGCTGGTACCGTCCGGCGAATTCCCTGGTGAATTTGAGCGCAGCGATCGCAACTCCGGTATAGACCGCGGCGACCGAGAGGCTGAACCAGGCGAACAGCGAGATGGCCTGGCCATCTATGGGACCGACCGGCCGCGACTGTGACACGGCTATCGCGGGAACCCGTACATCTTTGATGACCAGGTCGTGACTCGCCGTCGCGCGCATGCCCATCGCGTCCCAGGTTTCGACGAGTTGGAGGCCCGGAACGGCCCGCGGTATGAGAAAGGTAGCAGACGCCGGCGGCGAGCTGTCCTCGATAGTGGCCATCACCATGAACAGATCGATGACCGGAGAAAGACTGGTGAAAGTTTTGCGCCCGTTCAGGACGTAAAACTCGCCATCACGGTGAGCCGTGGTGGCAAAAAACCCCCAATCTCCGCCGGTTTCCGGTTCGCTGATTCCGCCCCCCAGGATTTGTTTGCCGCGTCCTATCGCATTGAGGAATAGCGACTCCTGTGGCCCCCCGGTCAGACGCTCCACCATGCTGCCCAACCCGAACAGATGCATATTGATCGCGAGCGCGGTGGCGGCGCAGCCCTGCGCGAGCTGCTCCTGGCAAAGCACATAGTCCTCGAGGTCGGCGCCGAGGCCGCCGTGCTTCTCCGGAAGGACGAGCGCCGTGTAACCGCACTCTTTCATCCGGACGACGTTCTCTAGTGGAAAAGAGTTGTCTCGGTCGTGCTCGCCCGCTCGGGTCGCGAAGTCGGCCGCGAGTTCCGCAGCGAGACTGATCAATCTATGACGCTTTTCGGACATTCCTGCTCCGCAGCTGGTCGAATGCTCTACGCCGTTGGGGCTTCTTTTGCGAGACAGGATGCCACGACTCGCCGGAGCGAAGGAAGCAACTCTGGCGCGCTAGCTTGCGGTCGCTGCCCCGGAAGTGAGCATCAGGCGCTGCGCGTAGGGCATGAGGGTGGCGAAGAGGTTCACCTGCGAATCGAGTGTTTTCCCGAGCCCGCTCAGAAGACCCATTACACGATTGACCAGCAGCACGTCGCCGGGGACCTCCACGATCGGATTGGCGCGTAGGGTCTTCGGGAACTCGTCGGAGAATTGCTCCACGAGCTCCTTGTCTGCATAGGCTTTGTTTTGGCGCAGGGTCTGCCCAAGGAACAGGTCCGCCAATGCGAGCAAGGTCTCGGGCGAGCCATCTTTGGTTCGAAATCCGAGTTCACGGAAGGCCCGGATGATCGCCTCGCGGTCCGAAGTCAAAATCGCGAAGGTGAGACGTACGATCCCCTCGCGAACGTTGCTCGGGAAATCCTTGGCCAGTCCGAAGTCGAGGAAAACTAGCTTGGGCCCGGCCTGCACGAGGATATTGCCCGGGTGGGGATCTGCATGAAAGAAGCCATCGCGAAGAATCATGTCGCAGAAACGATCGATAAGCTTCTGTGCGACCGCGCGCTTGTCGATGCCGGCGCGTTCGAGGGCCGCGATGTCGGTGATCTTGACGCCGTCAACCAGCTCCATCGTAAGCACCCGGCGGGTGGTGAAATCGCAGTAGATCTCCGGGACGACCACGTCATCGCAGGATGCGAAATTGCGCTTGATGGTGATAGCGTTTTCGCCTTCGTGCTCGAAATCGAGCTCCATCGGGATGTACTTCATCACTTCGCGTGCCACCACCTGGAAATCGAAGTCGCGTTCAAGCCACGCCAGCATCCTGAGCACGAACATCATGTTGCGCAGATCGGCGCGCACGATGCCTTCGATCCCGGGATACTGAACCTTGACGGCACAGCGGCGTCCGTCGGGCAAGCGGGCCGCATGAACCTGCGCGAGCGAGGCGGAGGCAATTGGGGTTTGATCAAATTCCGCGAATACCGACTCCAGTGGTCGCTTGAGTTCGGTTTCGATTTGCCGGCGAATGATTTTAAAGGACCGGGGCGGCACTCGATCGTGCAGTCCCGACAGGGTCGAGACCCACTCGTCAGGGAGTATGTCCGCGCGTGTGGCGATGAACTGCGAAGCCTTGATGAGTAGGCCTTCCAAGCGCACCGCGGTCGCGTACATTGCCCGCGCCGAGCGCAAATCCTGCCGGCGAAACAGCGCGTCGCGGTTGCCTCTGGAAATGTATCGGGTCCAAAGCTGGACGGATTTGTAGCCCACGTACACGTAGGCTGCGAGCCACGCGATATTCGCGAAGCGCCAGGCGCGGGTGGAGAGACCCGGTTCCGACGCGTCAGGGGAGAACTGGGGCAGGGCTTTTTCAGCGGACCGCATGTATCGATTCAGAAGCCGTACCGATACTCGGATTGTAGACGATACGAGAACAGCTGAGAATCCAGGATCTCCGCCAATCGCCGTTTCGATCTCAAATCGAAGACTCTGACGGCGGTGGATTCGGATCTTCGTGAGGTGAGTCGTCTGCTGTCCGCAAGTCACCGCTGGTTGCGGCGCAGGGCCGGGTCGCTCGCGTATACATGAGGATAAGGTCTCGCCCGGGCATCCGGGCGGGCAGTCCTCTGCCCTGCAATGGAAGTAAATTCGCTCTCCTACTTTGGAAAAAGATCCCACACCTACGATCGAGCGAGTTCCGTGGGAAACGGATTAGCTCAGCTTGACCCGACGCGCCGGCGCCGCTAATCTCCAGCCATGCCAGATTTCGTAGCCGCCATAACGGGGCCTAATCGCGAATTCCCATGAGTTGAACGACTCCGAAATCCGGCCTCGGAAAAAGCCCTGGGCGCTTCGGAGCCCCGGGGCTTTTTCTTTTGTGTGCGCCGCTGACGCCATGTGGGCGTCGCGAAGAGTGTGGATGCGATGGAAGCGGTTCTCAAAGAAGCTTCGACTATAAAAGGAATAATCCGCCGGTACTATGCGGTCTGGCTCATGTATTCGTTTGCCGGCGGATTCTTGTTTGGCGTCTACCCGATTTTTCTCAAGTCGCGCGGCCTGACCCAATTTCAAATCAACTCGGTGCTGGCGACCTATTTCGTCGTTCTGTTTTTCACTGACGTGCCGACGGGCGCTTTTGCAGATGCACTCGGAAGGCGGCGCTCGTTCGTGGTGGGAACGCTGCTGCGCGTGTCGGCGTTCATCGTTTATTTCTTTGCGCATCATTACTACGTGTTCCTCATCGCGGAGAGCATCGACGGTATCGGTACCACCTTCTGCAACGGCGCAATCGATGCGTGGGGCATCGATGCACTTGATGAGGCAGGCTATGAAGAACTCAAGGACCGCCTGTTCTCGCGAATTTCGCAGATTTCCAACGCTGCCTTCATGGGCTCCGCCATGCTTGGTGCGTACGCCGCCGATATCGATATCGCGTGGCCGTGGTTGCTAGGCGCCGCCGGGTTTTCGCTTTCGTGTGTGGTCGGTGCGACTCTAATGAGGGGCGAGAAGCTGCGGAGTGCTCACCTCGAGCTGCGCGCGATTCCGCTGCACGTCGCGCAACAGGTGCGCAGCGGAATTCAGCTGGGACTGGGTGCCGAGACCGTATTGAAGCTAAGTCTCGCCGGTGCGATCACCTTCGCGGCGTGGGCACCTTACTGGCTCGAATGGCCGATCATGTTCAACGAGCGCTTCAGTGTCGGAGTCTGGATCATCGGATGGATCTACTCCGGACTAACGATCGCGCGCATGATCGGCGCCGAAGTAATGATTCGAATCGGCTGCGATGAGTACGGACGGGCCGCACGCGTAAGCCTGCTGCTGATCGTTGCAAGCGTGATGCTCTTCGCGGCGGGCGTGTTTGGCCATCTCCCGGTTCTGTCCCTTGCGATGCTATTTGCGATGAACCTGGCGACGGGCGCGATGGTGCCACTCTTGCAGAGCTGGTTTAACGAACAGATCGAATCGAGTCAGCGTGCAACCTTGCTCTCGTTCAGCAGCACCTTTCAGACGCTCGGCGGGTCGCTGGGACTGCTGGTGGGCGGCGTCATTGCCGACTCGTCGGGAATTCCATTCGCATGGCAGATCGCGGGGATGATTTCCCTGCTCGCGGCGCCGATCTATTGGTCGTTACGGCCACGCGCGGTGGTTGAGGTCGGCGCCGTGACCCTCGACTGACGGAGGCTTGCTTAAAAGAACCGCACGCCGCCGCGACAGCGACCGGGCTCCCTCTGTCGCCCTTTGCCGTTGAAGGGTGGTCAATGGTGAAGGCGGGAGGCTGCAAACATCTGACTAGCTATCAAGCCAATCGTCCGTTAGACATAATGGCTTACGCGGCGCGTAGCGGCGCCCTGCAGGCGGATGCCAACAAAGATGGATTTCCCCAGGATCAAGCGGCTCCCTCCCTATGTCTTCAACGCGATCGGCGAGTTGTGCCTCAAAGCCCGTCGTGCCGGCGAAGACATCATCGACTTCGGCATGGGAAATCCCGATGAGGCCACGCCTCCGCATATCGTTGCCAAACTGGTCGAGGCTGCCACCAAAGCGCCCAACCATCGCTATTCGGTTTCCCGCGGTGTGTATAAGCTGCGCCTGGCGATCACCGACTGGTACCAGCGCCGCTACGGGGTCAAACTGGACCCCGACTCCGAGGCGATCGTAACTATCGGTTCTAAAGAGGGTATCGCGCATCTTGCGCTCGCGATCCTCGATCAAGGGGATGTAGTGCTAGCCCCCACGCCCACCTATCCGATTCACCAATACGGTTGCATCATCGCGGGTGCCCAGGTCCAGGGCGTGCCCCTGCGTTCCAGCGGCGAGGAATTCTACGACGAGCTGACCGCGCTGGTGAGGCGGACATGGCCGCGCCCCAAGCTCCTGGTTATGAACTTTCCGCATAACCCGACCACCACAACCGTCGATCTCCGCTTCATGAAGCGGGTCGCCGACTTCGCGCGCGAAAATGAGATCATGATCGCGCACGACCTGGCGTACGCGGATCTGTGTTTCGATGGCTACCGAGCGCCTTCGTTCATGCAGGTAGAGGGCGCAAAAGATATCGGGGTGGAATTTTTCACCCTTTCCAAGAGCTACAACATGCCGGGTTGGCGAGTCGGCTTCGCGGTCGGAAACCGGGAGATGATTGGCGCGCTGGCGCGGCTCAAGTCCTACTTCGACTACGGGATCTTTGCGCCCGTGCAGGTCGCGGCAATCGCGGCGCTGAACGGTCCGCAGGATTGCGTTGCCGAGATCATTCAGACCTACCGGAGCCGGCGCGACACCCTGGTAAACGGACTGAATCGCTCGGGATGGCCGGTGGAGAAGCCCAAGGCCACGATGTTCGTGTGGGCTCCAATCCCCGAGCAGTTTCACGCGATGGGCTCGATGGAATTCGCCAAGTACCTAATCGCCGAGGCGAAAGTAGCCGTGTCGCCAGGGGTTGGTTTCGGTGCCGACGGAGACGGCTTCGTGCGCTTCGCCCTTATCGAAAACGAGCATCGTACGCGCCAGGCGCTCCGCGGCATCCGCCGCGCCTTGTCCCGCCTCGAGCCGCGCTTGCCGCGCCGGGCCGCGGCTTCCTGACGCGCAAACTCCAGAGTGGGGCGGCGGGGTGATACCTTGAAACCGGTACGGATTGCCCTGCTCGGCTGTGGCACCGTGGGCGGCGGAGTGGTCAAACTGCTGCGCCGCAACGCGGGAGTCTACGCGCGCAAGTTGGGACGACCGCTCGAACTGGCCGCGATCGCGGATCGCAGTCTTCAGCCGGACCGTGCTCTCGGCATAACCTCAAACCTGATTACCCGCGACAGTGCCGCGCTGGTCGGACGGCCGGATATCGACATCGTGGTCGAACTGTTCGGCGGGCATCAGCCGGCGCGATCCCTCATCTTGAAAGCCCTGGCGACCGGCAAAGACGTCGTCACCGGCAACAAGGCGCTTCTCGCCGAGTACGGCGGCGAGATCTTCCAAGCCGCTGCGCGGCACGCGCGCGCAATCGGTTTTGAAGCGAGCGTTGGCGGTGGCATTCCGATAATTCGCACGCTCCGGCAGGCGCTCGCGGGCGACCGCCAGCGCGCCGTGTACGGAATCGTGAACGGGACCTGCAACTCGATTCTGACCACCATGAGCGAGCACGCGGTCGAGTTCCAGGCTGCGCTGGCCGCCGCGCAGAAGAGCGGAATCGCTGAGCCCGATCCTACTCTCGACATCGAGGGTCATGATGCGGCCCACAAGCTCTGCCTGTTGGTCACGCTGGCGTTTGGGGGCCTGCTGACTCCACGGCAGGTTCACACAGAGGGAATCACCCGTATCACTCCGGATGACATCACTTATGCGCGCCAGCTCGGCTACTCGATCAAGTTGCTGGCGATTGCCAAAGAGGATGGAGGAGCGATCGAGGCGCGGGTGCATCCCACGATGATCTCCGCGGATCATCTGCTTGCCGGAGTCGGGGGCGCGTTCAACGCCATCTATATCCACGGCGAGGCGCTCGGTTCGACGATGTATTGGGGTCTAGGCGCCGGGCAAATGCCCACTGCAACCGCGGTGATGGCGGACATACTCGAAATCGCGCGCGATCGAATTGCCGGTGCCACCGCTCGCTCACATGCGCTCGGACTCCCGATGGAGCACGTGCGGCGTGCCCATGTTAAGCCGATGGACGACGTGGTATGCGAGTACTACCTGCGATTCATGGCGCGCGATAAGCCGGGTGTGCTGGGCGCAATCGCGTCGATACTGGGGCGCAACGGCATCTCGATCGCGTCGGTAATCCAGATGGACCGGGGAGCGGAAAAGACGGTGCCCGTCATCATGCGCACGCACGAGACCCCCGAGCGCAACCTCAAGCGAGCGCTCCGTCACATTCACCGTCTGAAGATGGTTGGCGCTAATCCAGCGTTCATTCGAATCGAGGAGAATCTGTAGGCCGTATGCCGGACGCCAATCAGCATGGAGCAGGACGGCCCACTCGATGGCCCGGCCTCATCGAGCACTATCGCCGCTTTCTGCCGATCGACGAGCAGACCCCGGTGGTCACGCTGAATGAAGGAAACACCCCGCTCGTCGAGGCTCCGCACATCGCGGAGCGGCTCGGGGCGGAAATAAAGGTTTACTTGAAGTGCGAGGGGGCCAACCCGACCGGTTCTTTCAAGGATCGGGGGATGACGTTGGCCATTTCAAAGGCGTCAGGCCAAGGAACGCGCGCCGTCATCTGCGCCTCTACCGGCAACACGGCGGCCTCGGCCGCCGCCTATGCGGCTCGGGCCGGACTTAAAGCGTTTGTTTTGATTCCCAAAGGATCGGTCGCGCTCGGCAAACTCTCGCAATCGGTCATGCACGGCGCTCGGGTTCTCGAGGTTGTGGGAAATTTCGACATTTGCTTGAAAGTGGTGCGCGACCTCGCCGAGCGCGACCCGGTGAGAATCCGGTTGGTTAACAGCGTCAATCCCGATCGAATCGCGGGGCAGAAAACCGCGGCGTTTGAAATTTGTGATCAACTCGGCGACGCGCCGTCGCATCACTTCCTGCCCGTGGGCAATGCCGGGAATATCACCGCATACTGGGCCGGGTACCAGGAATACCAGGCGGTCGGACTGGCGACCCGAGTACCCAAGATGATGGGTTACCAGGCCGCCGAATCCGCGCCGATCGTTCTGGGGCACCCGATTGACGATCCGCATACCGTCGCGACCGCCATCAAAATCGGCAACCCGGCGAGCTGGAAGGGTGCGGAGCGCGCGCGCGACGAGTCCGGCGGTACCATCGACATGGTGACGGATGCGGAAATTCTGGCCGCCTATCGGATGCTCGCCCTGGGCGGAGTATTCGCGGAGCCAGCCTCCGCGGCCTCTGTCGCGGGACTCATGAAGTTTGGCGCGGCCGGCGGAATTCGCCCGGGCTCGACCTGCGTTTGCACCCTTACGGGTCACGGACTTAAGGATCCCGACACCGCCCTCAAGAACCTGAGCAATACGATCGTCGTCGAACCGGATATCGCCAAGGTGTTGAAGATTCTCGACAACGACTGAGCAACCAGCATGAAGTACGTCCTCATTCACGGCGATGGGATGGCCGATTGGCCTTGCGAGGAGTTGGGTGGAAAGACCCCGCTCGAAGCCGCCCACAAACCCAACATGGACCAGATCGCCACGCGCGGGGCGCTGGGTCTGGTGGCAACCATACCGGAAGGCATGCCTTCCGGCAGTGACGTCGGGACAATGACCATGATGGGTTACGATCCCCGGCGCTATCACACCGGACGTGCACCGATCGAAGCGGCGAGCCAGGGAATCGAGCTAGGCCCGGCCGATGTGGTCTTCCGAATGAATTTGGTGTCGCTGAAGCCAGCGCCGGCCGGCGGGCGCCAGGTGATGAATGACTTCACCGCAGGTCACATCACCAGCGAGGAGGCCGCGCAAATCGTGACCGATCTTAGTCGCGAACTGGCAGGGGACGGAATCGAGTTTTTCAACGGGGTCAGCTACCGGCACCTGATGGTCTGGCGCGAGGGAAGCGCCAAGATGAATCTCACGCCACCACACGATATAACCGGCAAGGAAATCGACGCGCACTTGCCGAAAGGCGAGGGGGCGCAGCAGTTGATCGATCTGATGCGGCGCGCGTCCGCCCTGCTCACCGATCATCCGGTGAATCGCCAACGGGGTGAACGCAACCTGCCGGAAGCCAATTCGGTTTGGTTTTGGGGGCAGGGGACGCGTCCCGCGGTGCCGAGCCTAAAGACGCGCTTTGGCTTGGAAGGCTCGGTCATCTCGGCAGTCGACCTGGTAAACGGCATCGGCCGTCTCGCAGGCCTGCAGCTGATTAAAGTACCGGGGGCCACGGGGTTCCTTGACACCGACTATGCGGCCAAGGGTCGCTATGGCCTGGAATCCTTACGCACCCGTGACTTTCTGCTCCTCCACATCGAAGCGCCCGACGAAGCGGGGCACATGGGTCGCGCCGATCTAAAGACCGAGGCGATCGAAAGAATCGACGAGTTGATCGTCGGTCCGATGATTGAAGGGCTCGCCGGTCTGGGTGACTTTGCGATTCTTCTCATGCCCGACCACGCCACCCCGTCGAAGCTCAAGACGCACTCGCCCGAGCCGGTGCCATTTGCGCTGATGACCGCTGCGGATCTTGCGCGCCCGGATCGACCGCAGCGCCGCTATACTGAAGCTGAAGGTGCAAGGACCGGGCTTAGGGTCGATGAGGGCTGCACGCTGATTGGCGCGCTCTTCGGACGCGATCAGCTCGCCCATCGAAATTGAAACGGAGAAGGGGATGGAGCGAAATCTCGCGCTTGAGGTAGTACGGGCGACCGAAGCCGCGGCGCTCGCTGCCGCGCGGTTCATCGGCAAAGGCGACGAGCGGATGGCCGATCGGGCGGCCTGCGAGGCGATGCGCAAGACCCTCAACTCGATTGCGATGGACGGCAAAATCGTTATCGGCGAGGGCAAGGAAGACGAAGCCGAGTCTCTCTACGAAGGTGAGATAGTTGGCAATGGCGCGGGCACCGAAGTCGATGTCGCGCTGGATGCGCTCGAAGGTTCGCTGATCTGCGCCACCGGTGGTCCCAACGCACTATCCTGCGTCGCACTGTCTGAGCGGGGCAAGATAATCCGCTGCCCCGATACCTACATGGACAAGATCGCAGTGGGACCCGCCGGCCGCGGGGTAATCGATCTGGACCGCTCTCCCAGCGACAACCTGAAGGCACTAGCTGAAGCGAAGAAGGTTTACGTCGAAGACCTGCGCATCGCGATTCTCGACCGCCCACGCCATGAGAAGTTAATCAATGAAGTCCGCAAGGCCGGTGCCGGCATCAAGCTGCTCTCCGCCGGCGACCTTTCCGCGGCGATTGCCACCACGCGGGTCGAAAGTGAAATCGATATGCTGATCGGCATCGGCGGCGCGCATCAGGGCGTGCTCGCCGCCGCCGCGATCCGCTCGGTCGGCGGGGAGATGCAGTGCCGGTTCATGCCGCGTAACCCTCAGGAAGCCGAAGCGTGTCTGGTCGCGGGAGTTCTGGATCTGCAGCGACGTTATACGCTGGAAGAGCTGGCCGGCGACAACGTGATGTTCGCCGCAACCGGTGTGACGACCGGTGACTATCTGCGCGGGGTGAGATTCTTCTCAGGCGGAGCTTTGACCAACAGCGTGGTAATGCGCTCGAAAACCAGAACCGCACGCTTCATAGAAGCGGTCCATCATTTCGATTTCAAACCGGAATATTGATGGAGCCGGTGATCACCAGGAACGGGCAAGTCGCGCTGTCCCTGATATTTGCCGCGGCGTTGGGCGGATGCGCCCCGGCGGGGTCCCAAACCAGCACCGCGGCGCTCGACGCGATCGGGTGCCAATTCGAGGCGAAAAAAGTCTGCGAGCAGGCGCTGCTCCATCCGATCAATTTCTCTTCCGGCATCACTACCGGCAACCAGTCCTACTTTCAGCAGAACGCTCCTGCCACCGTTTGGGGACAGGTCCCCATCAAAGCGCCGGGCGGCTCGGAAGTCGACGTTCAGTGCCAGGTCAATACCCAGAACCGGACGGTGGTCTACGCTTATGCCGCGCCGAGCGGCACCGTATCGGACAGCGACCGTGAGTGGCTGAAAAATGTAGGATGGTGTCGCGGCGTGCCCGCCACCATGACTGCGCCGCCGGTGCGCTCGGAGGAGTAAAAATTGATGGAACTGAAGAACCTAATTTTCGAGCAGGCGCCCATCTCCATCGCGACCATAAATCGTCCCACCGCGCTGAATGCGCTCAACCGCGAAGTACTCGAGGACCTCACCCGGGTCATTCGCGAGGTGCGCCATGACGCTTCGGTCCGGGTACTGATACTGACCGGCGCGGGCGACCGGGCCTTCGTGGCAGGCGCGGATATCGCGGCGATGGCGGAGATGTCGACTGCGGAGGGCTTGGACTTCTCACATCTCGGACATCGGGTACTCGCGAGCCTCGAAGACCTGCCGATTCCCGTGATTGCCGCGGTGAACGGTTTCGCGCTGGGGGGAGGCACCGAGTTGGCACTGGCGTGCGACTTGGTGATTGCGAGCGAGAAGGCGCGTTTCGGCCAGCCGGAAATCAATCTTGGCCTGATTCCGGGCTTTGGAGGGACCCAGCGTTTGGCCCATCGCATCGGGCAGGCCAAAGCGCGTGAACTGATCCTGACCGGAGACATGATCGACGCGAAGACCGCGCTCGCCCTGGGCCTGGCCAACCAGGTGGTTGCTCCAGAAGAGTTGATGAACGCCGCTCGCGCGATGGCCGGAAAACTGACGAGCAAATCCGCCTTCGCGCTGCGCCAGGCGAAAGCCGCCCTGCGTGCATCGTTCACCATGAACGAAGATGCCGGCCTCAGGTTCGAGCAGGAAGCGTTCGCGGTGACGTTTTCCAGTGCCGACCGCGTCGAGGGTACCAAGGCGTTTGTCGAGAAGCGCCCGCCGGCGTGGCGTCACAAGTGAGGGGCGCGCTAAAGCACGCGCTTCGCGTGGCCTGCGGATTTCTGAGCGAAGGTTCAGACCATCCGTTCCACTCTCTGCGGGACGTTCTATCGACCACCAGCCCGTGGTGAGCTAAAACAAAATCAATGGAGCTGGAACTCACTTCCGCCCAGCGTGCGGCGCGCGACACTGCGCGGCGCTTCGCCACGGAAAAGCTCGAGCGCATCGGCGTCGAGGCCGATCGCACCCATCGGTACCCCAAGGAAGGCATCGACGAACTCGGCCGCTTGGGTATGCTGGGCACCTTCGTTCCCGAAGAATACGGGGGCGCCGGCCTCGACCAGGTTGCGTACGCGCTGGTGATCGAGGAGCTCGCCGTCGCGTGCGCAGCTACCGCGGTCATCGTCTCCGCCCATTGCTCGCTCGCGTCTTGGCCGATCCTGGGACTGGGCACGGACGCGCAGAAAAAACATTTCCTGCCCCGAATGGCATCCGGCGAATGGCTCGGATGCTTTGCGCTTACCGAGCCGCAGGCCGGATCGGATGCTGCCGGACAGAAAACCCGCGCGGTGCGCGACGGTGACACCTACGTCATCAACGGAACCAAGAACTTCATCACCAACTCGCCCCAGTCGAAGGTCGCAATCATTTTTGCGATGACCCAGCCCGAGCGGGGTCATCACGGAATTAGTGCCTTTGCCGTCGAAACCGATTCTCCCGGATGGCAGGTGGTGCGGATCGAAGACAAGATGGGCATCCACGGCGCACATTCAGCGCAATTGAGTTTCACCGATCTGCGTGTGCCGCGGAATAATCTGCTACTGGGCGAGGGCGACGGCTTCAAGGTCGCGATGAAGACGCTCGACGGCGGCCGGATCGGAATCGCATCGCAAGCGGTGGGGATCGCTCGCGCGTCGCTGGAAGCCTCGCTCAAGTACGCGCAACAGCGCCAGACGTTTGGCCAGCCGATTGCCCAGTACCAGGCTATTCAATGGAAGCTTGCGGACATGGCGGTTGATGTCGATGCGGCGCGCCTCCTGACGCTGCGCGCGGCCGCGCGCAAGGATGCCGGCCAGCCGTGCACCAAGGAATCGGCCATGGCGAAGTTGTTTGCCGCGGAGGCAGCAATGAAAGCTGCTACCGAGGCCGTTCAGATTCATGGTGGCTATGGCTACACCCGCGAATTCAAGGTCGAGCGCTATTTCCGCGATGCCAAAATAACCGAAATCTACGAAGGTACTTCAGAGATCCAGCGCCTGGTCATTGCCGGACAGGTGCTCGAACGACAGCAATGAGGATCCCGTGAGCTCAAAACGCGAATGGCTGGAGACCACCTATAAGCAGGCTTCGGAGCGGCCGGTCCGCTTTTCCACCATTTCCGACATGGAACTGGCTGCCCTTTATACCCCGGACGATGCGCAAGGTGGCTACGACGAAACCCTGGCCAATCCCGGTGAATACCCCTACACGCGCGGGGTCTATGGCTCCATGTACCGCGGACGGCTCTGGACCATGCGCCAGTTCGCCGGGTTCGGGCTCGCCGAGGATACCAACGCGCGGTTCCACTACCTACTGTCGCAGGGTCAGGATGGTCTCTCCACCGCATTCGATATGCCGACCCTGATGGGATACGACGCCGATCACGAACGCGCACAGGGTGAGGTCGGCCGCGAGGGAGTTTCGGTCAGCTCGCTCCAGGACATGGTCCGCCTGTTCGATAAGATTCCGCTCGATCGGGTAACCACCTCGATGACCGTGAACTGCTCGGCCTCGGTGTTACTCGCGATGTATCTGATTGTCGCGGAACGGCAGGGCATTCCATGGGATCGGGTCGGCGGTACCATCCAGAACGACATGCTCAAGGAATTCATCGCGCAGAAAGAATGGATCTGTCCGCCCCGACCGTCGCTGCGCATCGTGACCGACATGATTGAGTTCTGCGCGCGCAAAGCCCCGCGCTGGCACGCCGTGTCGATTTCCGGCTACCACATCCGCGAGGCCGGCTCGACTGCGGTTCAGGAACTGGCGTTCACCATCGCCGACGGTCTCTGCTACGTCGAGGAAGCGGTGCGGCGCGGACTGGCGGTCGACGACTTCGCGCCGCGGCTGTCGTTTTTCTGGAACATCCACAACGACTTCCTCGAAGAAGTCGCCAAGCTTCGAGCGGCGCGCCGGATGTGGGCGCGCATAATGAAGGAGCGCTTCGGCGCGAAGAATCCGCGTTCGATGATGTTGCGGACCCACGCGCAGACCGCCGGCGCATCGCTTACCGCGCAGCAGCCGGTCAACAACGTGGTCCGCGTGGCGCTTCAGGCAATGGCTGGAGTGCTGGGAGGTGTACAGTCACTCCACACCAACTCGATGGACGAGACGCTGGCACTGCCTACTGAGCAGGCCGTCACCGTCGCCCTGCGTACCCAGCAAATCATCGCCGAGGAAACCGGTATCACCAACACCATCGATCCTTTCGGTGGCAGCTACGCGATCGAGGCATTGACCGATCGCATCGAGCACGATGCGATGGAATACATCCGGCGGCTCGACGAAATGGGCGGGATGGTGCAGGCGATCGAGACCGGTTATCCGCAGCGCGAGATTGCCGAAGCCGCGTTTCATTACCAGCGGCAGTTGGAGAAGGGGATCAAGACCATCGTCGGGGTCAACAAGTACTCGGTACCCGAGGAACTTCCGATCGACACTCTCAAGATTGATCCGGCTATCGAGGAGCGGCAGGTGCAGCGCGTGCGCAAGATGAAACGCGAGCGCAATTCGCTCGCCGTGCGCGAAGCGTTGGCGCGGGTCTCCGAAGCCTGTCGCTCGAACGAAAACCTGATGGAGCCGATACTCGAGGCCGTCCGCCGCGAGGTCACGGTCGGTGAGATCAGCGAAGTCTTTCGCACCGAGTTCGGCGTGTATCGCGACCCAGGCTGGATTTGACGACCATGGCAGACAAAAGACTCAGAATCCTGGTAGCAAAGCCCGGGCTCGATGGGCACGACCGGGGCGCAAAAATCATCGCGCGGGCGCTGCGCGATGGCGGGTTCGAAGTCGTCTACACTGGACTGCATCAGACTCCGGAGATGATCGCCGAGGCTGCCGTGCAGGAAGACGTCGACGCTGTCGGCCTGTCGATACTCTCGGGCGCACATATGACCCTCTTTCCGGAGGTCATCAAGCTGCTCAAACAGCGGGGCGCTGGCGACGTGGCGGTGTTTGGTGGCGGCATTATTCCAGATGACGATGCGACCAGGTTGAGGGAACTTGGCGTGCGGGAGATATTCACCCCCGGCGCGTCGACCGAAGACATCGTCAAGTGGGTGCACGAGAACGTCCAGGCGCGCCAGTAGCTTTATGAACTTCGATCTGACCGAAGAGCAGCAGCGGATCCGCGATACGTTGGCCGGGTTCGCCGAGCGCGAAATCAAGCCCTTCGCGGCGAAATGGGACAAGGAAGAGACCTTTCCCCGCCACGTGATTGAAAAACTGGGAGAGCTGGGCTTCTTGGGGGTCGCCTTCCCGGAGAAATGGGGCGGGGGTGGCGCCGACACATTGTCGCAGGTGCTGGTGGTGGAGGGGCTCTCGCGCTACGACGCGTCGATCGGGCTTACCTGTGCGGCCCACATGTCGCTGTCGACCGGGCACATCGCGATGTTCGCCGCCGATGAGCATCGCGATCGCTACGTGCCGGAAATGTTGAGCGCGAAAAAGCTCGGCGCCTGGTGCTTGACCGAGCCGAGCTCCGGTTCGGATGCGGCTGCGATGAAAACTCGCGCGGTCCGGGTTGGGGACAATTTCCAGATCACCGGCTCCAAGATGTTCATAACCAACGGTACGGTTGGCGATGTCTACGTCGTGATGGCGGTCACCGACGCTAACCGGGGGCGCGACGGAGTGTCGGCATTTATAGTCGAACGAGGCACCGCGGGGCTCGCCAATGGCAAGAGGATTGAGAAGCTCGGGTTGCACGCTTCCGATACGGCTGAAGTTGTTTTCGACAACGTTACCGTGCCGGCACGAAATCTGATCGGGGACCTTGGCGCCGGCTATCGCCAGACGCTGAAGGTGCTGGAAGGCGGGCGCATCGGGATCGCCGGGTTTGCCGCTGGAATCGCGCGCGGTGCATTTGAGGAAGCACGCTCTTACGCGCTGGAACGCAATCAGTTCAAAAGGCCGATCGCAGAGTTTCAGGCAATCCAGTGGATGTTCGCCGACATGGCTACGCGAATCGAAGCCTCTTGGGTGTTAATTTGCCGCGCTGCTGCGTTGAAGGATGCCGGCCGACCGTTTGCGCGCGAAGCCGCGATGGCCAAGCTGTTCGCTTCCGAGACCGCGATGTGGACGACCATCAAGGCGGTACAGATTCACGGTGGCTACGGCTACGTCACCGACTTTCCGGTCGAACGCTACATGCGCGATGCCAAGCTCACCGAGATAGGCGAGGGAACCAGCGAAGTGCAGCGAATGATCATCGCGAAGTCGCTATTGCGCGAGGGATACTTGCCCGCTTAGCGCTCAATTTCCCCTTCGCTTAGGGAGCGCCCCGGCTTTGGCGGTGGCGATACGAGATCACAGTTGTTCCGAGTCGGTAGGAAACGACCGGTTCCGGCCCGCAGCCGATCCCGGATGGGCTGTCGGTCATCAAAGCTCTCCCTCGATCCGCGACTATTTTGCCGAAGCGAACCTAAACCTTTAGCTTTACATCGCCCCACCCAATCCGGATGATTCAAGGCGTGCGAATTTTTGCAGCGAAGATTGATCCGGAAGGTCAAGCTTAAGGCGCAGTTCCCGAAGCGAAGCCTTCAGCGCCGACGCGCTGGCGTCCAGCCGCTCGCTCATCTCCTTAGTACTGGCGCCTTTGCGTAACAGCATCAGTAACTCGGCCTGTCGCGCGCTGAGCCGGTAGCGGCTGCTTAGCCGCTGCCGTAACAAAGTTTCAGTTTCTCCGAGCTCAATCAGAACCGTGAAGTGCCCGTTGTTTTCGCCCGAATCGCTGAGGAAGCCCCGCAGGCGGAGGATGGCGCCGGAGCGATGTGCATACATCCTTACCACCGGTTGGTCGGCGCCGATGGAAAGCTCGTCTCGACTTCCAAAAATCGCCCGAAGCTCGCGCGCTATATGGCTCAACGCTTCCGCGAACCCGCGGTTGGCAGAAATCCCTGCTCCCCGGTTGTCGTAGATCGCAAATTGTCGGAACAGTGCCTTCGCCGCTCCGTTGAGCGACAACACTTTCCCTCTCCAATTCATTACTACAACGCCGGTGGGAACGTCGCGGAACGGCGCAAATGCATCGCCATCCGATAAATATGGAGCAACCACACTGGCTGTGCCGATCCCCTGCGCTACGTCGGGGGCGACCGCCTGAAGAAAGTCAATGTCGTCCCGGCCAAAGGGCTTCATCTTTTCGCTGCGAAAAATGGGGTAGTAACCCAGGAACCCTCCGTGCTGGTCGCGCAATAATGTTAACAGGCCATGGTGCATTCCCATCGAGCGAAAAAATTCGTTGTAGCCTTCCGAGCGATAGTAGTTGGGGCGCACAATCTCGTCGTGGCGCAGCACGGTCCGCGGGTTTTCCGGCAATAGTGAAGGTGGACGAAAGCCGCTGATTTCTGGGCTGGCGTCGAGCAGATACCTTTGCATGTGGTTAAACCAGCGCTCGAAATTGAAGTCGCGGACAATCCAGCGCGGGCCCTGGCCGGAATAGGCCACAAGGCCGGGACTGGCTTCGTCGTACGGTACCGCGTCGCGAACAATATCAAACAGGGTATACACGAAGGGCTGGAGTGGCAGCCCGGAACTAGCCAGTCGTTTTATCCGCGCCCTCGCCTGACGCTTGTGCTCGAAGTCATTCAGGGAAGGCTGGGGAATGGCCAATTCCTTGTGCCCAGCGATCGTGTCTTCAGAAAATCGACGGCTTCGCGCAACACCAGCGGGAGGAGAGGGTCTGGTCGCGCCGAGCCTGGTCAACAGTCGTCGGCAGTGACGCTGGCTGAAGGCTATCCCGAGGTTGCCCCGAAGATGCTTGGTCAGCAGGGCCGCGGTCCAGTACGGCTGTGTCAATCCCCGAACAATTGGCGGGCGTCTGACCGCAGCGGCCACGAGCTTCCACTGTTCGTCGGTCAGTTTGGACGTTTGGTAGTTGTGCGCGCGAACCCCCAACGCACTGCCACCAAAAGTGCGCGCGCGCTTGGCCCATCGCTGGACAGTACGCAGAGAAGCCTTCGCTTGGTGCTCGATCTGGCGTACATCGGTACGCTGAAGAAGCAGCACGACTGCTTCAAGCTTCCTTCTGAAGGCCGCGTCTAGCGGTTGTGCGCACAGACCCTGAAGTTCAAACGCCAGGTGTTCGTCGGAGGAAAGCCCGCGAGCACCACTCTGTGGTCTTGCGGCAGGATGGTCGCCGACGCCGTGACATCTGGAAGTCCGCGACACTTTCGTGTCCTCCCTGCTAAGGCTATTTCATACGCCGCACATTCTCGCTAATGCAACACCGACTGGGACCTGCGCCTAGGATTCAATGGCTGCGAAGCATCGGTCTGATTAAACATTCAAGCGCACGATGGAGACAATAAGTGAACAATTGCAATCCGCCAAGGCGAGCTCCCTCGTAGTTGAGGATAGGCTATTTTGCTCGAGACCTTGCCGTGGCCAACTTACCGATTCCAACCCGGACGCGCGATGTATCTGATGCTTCACGAAGGTGGCTACGAGCGCAGCGGCGGTGAATATCGCCCTCTATATCGAGGCATGGCAGGATTTGACTAGACCTCTATCTGGCCAGCCGCCAGCGCCCCTATTCCGGGACCGCCCGTATGAGGCCCAGCCAACCGGTGACTTGCTCAAGGTGTCTGGGCCGAGTCTCTAAAGTTCAATCGGAGGAGAGATCGTGCCAGTCATCGATGTCGACAGCCACGTGACGGTCACCAAGAGACTTGAGGGAACTCCATTCAGGGTTGACATTCTTCCAGACGGGGGACACGGGTTCGAGTTCAACAAAGCCGGCTTGAGGTTCACGCCTCCAGGCGGAAAGATCCCGAGGTCCGGCAAAGAGCCGATTTCGGTGCAGTCCTTTTGGGATCTCAACCGTCGCCTCGAGGATCTTGATCGCGACGGGATCGACAGACAGGTGCTTATCTTTCACACCGCCCACGTCTTTTACGGAGCTGAGAGCCGCACCGCGATCGAAGCAGCACAAAAATACGACGATGGTCTGGCCGAAATGATTGCGACCTGCAAAGCACCGTCGCGCTACCTCGGCGCGGCACCGGTCCCGCTGCAGGATCCGCAGGCGGCGGCAGATGAAGCCGAGCGCGCAGTCAAGGACCTTCACATGGCGGTGGTCGTGATTGGCACGAACGTACGCGGCCGAAATCTGGACCTGCCCGAGTTCCGGCCATTTTTTGCCCGTATCAGTGAGTTGAACGTTCCTCTCATAGTCCATTCCGACGGCTTAACCTCGTTTCAAACCCACCCCGCCGCGGGCGATCGCACCGGCTGGTCCAATCGTGGAGTATTTGCCTCGGGCGGTCGCGACCGCTCGGAGGGCCTAGAGCAGGGGTCGGAATATCCGATCTGGTGGATACTAACTCATCCGTTCGAGCACATAATCGCCATCGCGCGGATCATCTACGGCGGGCTGCTTGATCTCTACCCCAATCTCAAATTCATTTTCGAAGAGGGCAACGTCGGCTATGCGCTCTATCTGTTCGACCGGCTCGAGGAGGGCTGGGAGTTCGGTGAATTCATACATGGCCCACGAGTGCACTTGGGCGGGCCGAAGAAGCATCCGCTGGAGTACCTGGAGAATTTCCACTGGGCGGTCGAGTCGGAAGATTCCCTGATCGGACAGGCGATTAAACGATGGGGCGCCGAGCGCATCCTCTTCAGCTCTGACTACCCACACACGGATACCGCTTGGCCGGAGAGCGTGGCGGGGATGAAAAAAGCGCTCACCGGCTTTTCCGCCGGTGACCAAGAGAAGGTGATGAGCGAAAACGCCGCTAGACTACTGCACCTGTGATAGTTCCGAGGGCTCTGAGGCGCTCCACACAAGGTCCGATCACGAGGTCCTAGAGACCAAATCAAAAACCCGGAACACTTCCGGAGGACAGGATGAACCAAACAGCGAACCCCGCGCAGACTAAGAAACTAGTCCGTTTCCCACGGGAAGATGGCTCGCGGATTCCTTACGAGGTCTATAGCTCGCTGGAAGTCTACCGGCTGGAGCAGGAGAGGATTTTCCGCGGTCCGATTTGGAGCTTCGTTGCGATGGAGGCCGAAATTCCGCATCCTAACGATTTCAAGAGCACCTTCGTCGGCGATACCCCGGTGGTCGTTGCGCGCGACGGAGGCGGGCTTTTGTCGGCGTGGGTCAATCGGTGCGCCCATCGCGGCGCAATGGTCTGCCGGGCGGCCCGTGGTAACGCGCGGAGCTTCACCTGCGCTTACCATCAGTGGACCTACGACTGCCGCGGGAATCTGCGCGGCGTGCCGTTCCGCAACGGACTTAAGGGGATAGGCGGGATGCCTGCGGACTTCGATCCAGAGCAACATGGCCTGGAGCAATTGCGAGTCGATGGCTACCGCGGCCTGATCTTCGCAACTTTCAGCGACCGTTCACCCTCCCTCGCGGACTATCTCGGCCCGCAGATGTGCCAGCGGCTTGACCGAATTTTTCACAAGCCGACTACCTATCTGGGCTGTACCCGCCAATATTCGAAGTCAAACTGGAAGCTCTATACCGAGAACGTGCGCGATCCTTATCACGCGTCGCTTCTGCATCCATTTTTCAGCACCTTCAACCTCGTGAGAGCGTCGACGCGAATCGAACACATTTTCGACGACGGTGGTCTACACCACTGCGTAATGCTTTTCCAAACCGAAGACACCAGCGGCGGCGCCGCCTATGCGGAAAGCAAGATTGAGTCATTCAAGGAAGGACTGAGGCTCGAGGATTCGTCTATTTTGGCGAATGTCAGAGAATTCCAGGAGGAAGCGAACTTTCAGATCCAGTCCATCTTTCCGCAACTTGTAGTCCAGCAGATCCAGAACAGTCTGGCGGTAAGACAGCTCTTGCCAAAAGGGCCACAGAGCTTCGAATTGATCTTCAACTTCTTCGGTTATTCTGACGACACCCCCGAGATGATCCAGCATCGAATCAAAGAGGCCAATCTGGTAGGCCCGGCCGGGTTGATCTCGATGGAAGACACTTTTGCAACCGAGCTGGTGCAATTTGGGACGGCCGGCGCTGGCGGTGCGCTCTCGGTTGCTGACCTGGGCCGCGACGCTTCGGACACCGAAAACGCAGGGTCCGTGATTTCGGAAGAACCGGTGCGGAGGTTTTGGCGCGCTTACCAGGAGGTCATGGGCTTATGAACATGAATGAAGACGGCGTCCTCGCTGAAACGACCCTCGCGGATATAGTTCTCTGGCACGATCTGCACCGGCTGCAGGAACGCTACGTCAGCGTCATCGATACCGACCGCCTCGAGGAATGGCCGGATCTGTTCACCGAGGACTCCGTTTACGAAATCGTTCCTAAAGAGAACGCCGATCGCGGCTTGCCGATGGGGATCATGCACTGCTTTGGCCGCCCGATGTTGCGCGACCGGGTTATCTCGCTGCGCAAGGCTAACGTCTTCGAGCCGCACACTTACCGGCATATGACTTCCGGATTGGAATTCACCCAGATCGACATGCGGACGATCGACATGCAGTCGAACTATGTAGTCGTGCAGACCTTGACCGATGGAGAGTCGCGCGTATTCCAGGCCGGGCGGTACTTCGACCGGGTCGTGCGCACCGCAAGCGGGTGGCGTTATCAACGCAAGAGAGCAGTTTACGATACTTCACGGGTCCAGACTCTACTGGTTACTCCGGTCTGAGGGAGTGCCCGACGCGCAGATCAAACCATCAGGATTCCAGCAGATCTGCGCGGATCGCTTCGAGGTGCGAGGACTCGATTCCCAGCACTTCGTGCATGAACGCGTCGATGCCGCCCATCTCGTCGATGGTTTCGAATACCGGAGCGAGCTGCTTCGGGGTCAGCAGGTCGTTCGGAAAGGTGGTATTGCTCTCGAGGAAGTCGGCAACGACCTGATCGCGGTCGACGCCCAGTACCTCCAGAAGCATCACGGCGCCGACCCCGGTGCGGTCGCGGCCCGCGGAACAGTGAAACAGCACGGGGTAAATGTTGCCCTCCGCCAGCAGTTTGAAGAAGCGTTGCCAGTCCTCACGAAACTGCATCACCAGTTCGAGGTGTGCGCGTCCCGGCTCACTACTGCGTCGCGTATAACCGTGTTCACTAAACCATTGATCACCGATCGGAATGTGCTCCCATCGAACCCCGTCGCGCATCACGCGCGCGGGCGGCCCGATGTGCTTGACCTCCATTCGGCTCTGCAACGTAATCAGAGTCTTGAGCTGCAGGGTCTGGAGGGGGCTCCCGAGCGGAACCTCCGCCAGATGTGAAGAACGGTAGACATGGTTGCGTCGAACGCGTTTTCCATCCCTCACCGGATGACCGCCTAGATCGCGAAAATTTCGAGCGGCCAGCGTGCGCAGAAGGTCGAAGTCGACGACGACTTCGCGCTTGCGCGAGTCCGGTGTATCACTGCTTTGGGACAAGGGGGGATTTCCTGATCGGCATCTTACTCGTCGTGGAGAAAGCACGAAAGCCGATCGGGTAGTCTCCAAATTTGAGAGCTTAGGTCCTTAAAAGAATTGATTGATGCAATAGGAGGAGAATATGCCTGGCAATCCGCTTGATGATCGGCATGCTGCAAATAGGGCGAGCGTCCGTCGTCAGTTCGAAGAGCTGTGGAACAACGGTCGGGTTGAAATGATCGGCGCGCTCTTCGATAAGGACTTCATGAATTTCGGTAAGCAACATCAGGGATGGGCATGCGCTGGTCAAGCACATCGTCGGCGTGTGGCGCGCGGCGTTCCCTGACCTGCGCTTCGTGGTGGATTTGATGGTCACGGAAGGCGATTTGGTTATGTGCGAAGTGACCTGTCGAGGAACGCATATGGGGACCTTCCAACTTATTCCGCCTCTGGAAGGACCCAGTTTGCCCCCGAACGGTAAGACCTTCAAAGTCAAACACATTCATCGCTTTCGCCTAAGGGACGGGAAAGTCATTGAGCACTTCGCCGTGCGAGACGACCTAGGTATGTTCCAACAGCTCGGCCATCTCAGCGCTCTAGCCGGGTAGAGTCTGTCAAATTGGGACACCGCGGCCGATCGGCAACAGCTTGGCTCTCCGTTAATCGAAAAAAGCTTTCCCCAACGCGCGAACCTAAAGAGAATCGAACCCACGGGAGATTTATCAGCAAAGATGAACTGGTTTTTGCGTCGTGGTTTCGAAGCGGTGACCATCGAAGATTTTACCACCTCGCGGCTGTCGCCGAGCGCCCTTCCCTCCGCTTTGCTCAAACGAAATTGTCTGCCTGGTGGCCGCGAAGTTCCAACCTCGGCATCCAGCGCCGGGTCGACTACCTAGGCGCGAATCTCTGATTCAGTCGCCGCCAGGTAAGCGCGGTACGACGAGGAAGACTCCAATAGCTGGGCGTGGGTTCCAGACGCCTCGAGAGTGCCCTCGTGTACGAACAGAACGCGATCACAGGCCGCGAGAGTACTCGCCCGGTGAGCGACAACTATTACGATCCGGGTGCGCGCCAAGTCGCACAGCATCCCGATCAGGTTAGCTTCGCTCAACGAGTCGAGCGGCGCCGTGGGCTCATCCAAAACCAGTACCCCGGGACGGGCGAGCAGGGCGCGGGCGATCGCTATTCGCTGCTTCTGGCCGACTGAAAGGCGCGTTCCACGCCGCCCCAGCATCGTGGCGTACCCGTCGGGCAACCTTTCTATGAATTCCGCGGCACCGGCCATCGTTGCCGCCGCGTGAATCTGCTCCACGGTGGCGTCGAGCCGTCCGTATCGGATGTTGTCTTCTATGGTCGCTGAAAACAGCGCCTCCTGCTGAAAAACGAACCCCACCTGACTTCGAAGTGATGCGGCTGCCCGTCCGTCGCTGTCGATACCGTTGACTACGAGGTGTCCGTCAAGTGGTGGCAGGAAACCGGGCAGCGCCAGTATCAAGGTGGTTTTTCCGGCTCCGCTGGGGCCCGCCAGCGCAACCATTTCTCCGCGCTTGAGCTGAAAGGAAATTGAGCTGAGCACCGGAGCGTTACGGGTGTAGCCCACGCTCACGTCGCGTAGAGCGAGCGAATCGATCGAGCCGACATCAGTTGCACCTATTTCAACCGACCGATTCGCTTCCAGACGGTCCAGCACGCTGTGAATTCGCCGCAAACCTGCCGCCGGGAGTTGCATTGCCGCCCAGGTATTGCCCAGCGTGGTCATTGGAAACGCAAGGAGCGCACCATACCCCCCCAACAGAACTATGTCGCCCAGCGTCATGCTGCCTGCGATTACCTCCTTCATCGCATGATAGAGCGCCGTGTACATGAGGAGCCCAACCATGGGCGCGAGTACCAGGACGAGCGCCAGAACAATTCCGAGCATTCTTAGAGTGGATCGAAACGAGCCCCAGCTCGCGGAGTCTATCGACTCCGATTCCCGGGCCTCCTGTCCAAAGGCCTTGATCAGCTGCACTTGTGAAAGGCGCTCTTCGAATGCCGCCATTACGTTACTGCCGCGCTCGCGCATTTCCTGGCTCTGGTCGCGCAGAAGCCGACCAAAGAGGGTGGTGCAAATCGCGAAGATTGGCAGACACAGCGCGGCGAGTATCGGGATGAGCGGTTCCTTGGGAAATTCCGCCCACAGCACGGCGAGCGCCAGGATGAACATGACGACCGACGTGATGGGCGCTAACACGCCGCGGTAAAACACGGCGCTTACCGCCGCAGAATCGTGCATTACCCGGAAGACCGCATCGCCGATCTTTTGATCGGAATACATGCCCAGGGGCGAATCCAAGAATGCCTGGTAGACCGCAACGCGAACCGCCTGGGTAATGCGCTGCGTCAGATCGAGCGTGACGTGGGTCTCCAGGTAGCCGAATAGCCCGTTCCAGAGACTCCACCCGTCATTGGCATCGTTCTGGGTAAAGCCAGCCTGGTCGAGACCACCGCTCTGTACGTCAGTGCCCAGCGCGACGGCGCGGTCGGCGACCATCCCCACCAGCAGCGCCGCGACGGCGAGGAAACCCATGACCACCAGCAGAATTCTGGCCGGTTCCGTCCCGGCCAGCGGAAGAATCAAAAAGCCAGGAATGCCGGTCAGCGGATGGCGGTCCAGCACATTGTCGATCACAATCTTGAGTGGCCACGGAGTCACCAAAAAAAACGCCAGCGACCCGATGGCGAGCAGCGCCTTGAGCCAGACCAGCCGGCGCAAGTCGCGGATGAAGCGCCAGCTCCAAACGAAGAGATGCCATACTTCGCCGGGCTTCAGCGGCCGTTGCTCTTCGGAATAAAGAAGGTTCGCGCGCGCGTCGATGGCCGCGCCATTGGCATGAGTGGGTGGATTTTGAGCGGTCGAGCCCATCGAATCACCTGCCGCCGGCTTCCTGCACAGCCAAGTCGCCGCGCAGTTCAAGCTTGCCCCCGTCGACTCCATAGATTCGGTCGGCCTTGGACGCGCTGCCACGCCGATGCGTCACCAGGATGACCAGTCGTCGCGCGGGCGCTTCGGCGAGCCAGCTGCGGATTCCTGCCATTACGATTTCCTCGGTCTGGCCATCGAGCGCGGAGGTAGGTTCGTCCAGTAGCAGGATCGGAGCGTCGCGTAGCAGCGCGCGAGCCAGACCGATCCGCTGAGCCTGACCGGCGGAGAGCTTGGCGCCTTTTTCCCCGAGCATGGTGTCCAGCCCCGCAGGAAGCGAGCGGACAAAATCCAGCAGCCCGGCGCGCCTAATGGCGATACTCAACTCGGCATCCGACGCCTGCGGGCGGCCGTAGGCGATATTGTCGCGAAGCGTCGCGGTAAAGAGCGGATTCTCCTGCAGTGCGACCGAGAGCATCGATCGCCACGCCGCCAGATCGAATTGCTCGATCGGCACTCCGTTGAAGAGGATCCGTCCCGAGTCCGGGTCGAAGAAACGAAGCAAAAGCCCGAGGATTGTGGTCTTGCCCGATCCACTGGCTCCGGCGAAAGCCGTCAGTTGGCCCACCCGGGCTTCGAACCAGACTTGGTTCAACACCTGTGACCGCGACTCGTAGCCGAAGTTTACTGCCTCGAACGCGATCGATTCGACCGATCTTCTCGGCACCAATGATCCGCTCCTGACCTGTTCCGCTGCCGGCATCGTCAGCATCTCGAGCACCCGCGAAATCGCGACGCTGACATCCTGCAAGCTGCCCCAGGTGTCGGCGAGGTGTCGCGCGCCCGCGCTCATCCACCCGAAAACGGCCAGCGACGATTGGAACAAGCCCAGCGAAGCGGCGGTCATCGCCACTCCCGCATATCCTCCAAGCAGGACACGGCGAGCGCCGAAGTACGCCGCGGCTACATACGCCAGGCCGCGGACCGTGTTGGTGGCCACCCGGTAACGCGCGAGCATCAGGCGCGCGCGGCGCGCGGCGAGAAACGCGTCCCAATTGTCGCGCGCATATCGTTCGGTCTCGAACTCTTCGCGTTCGAAGGCCTTTACTGCCTTGATGGACGCAAGGGTTTCCTCGATACGCGTGGTCGCGGCCGCGGCCGTCTCACGCTCGGCGATGAAGGCGCGTCGTAGCGCGGTCCCGTAAAGCACGGCGAGTAGCAAATCCAGCGGCAATACCGCCACCGCGATGAGCGCCATCGCCCGGTTGAAGAGCACCAGGAACCCCAGAGTTCCGATCGCAAGCGGAATCCACCGGATCGGCTGAATGATCAGGCCGTCGACGACCTGCGGAATCGCGGCCGAATCCTGGAACATCCGGAAAATTGCGTCGCCGATCTTTTCTTCGCCGTGGAAACGAATCGAGAGTTGCTGCATCCGGGAATACAGGTTGACGCGGAATAGATTGGACATGCGCTGCAGGATCCATACGGCGTAGGCGAGGATCACGGCGTTGATGGGAACGATCAGCATCGTAGCTGCGCCGCCCACCAGGCAGGCACGCCATAAGATCAGCTCGCGGCTCGCATCCAGGGAAACGTGCAGCAAGCGCGCCTCGCCCGGCCGCAGCGCTTGTCCATTGGCGACAACGTCAAAGAAGATACGAATCAGATCGAGAACCGTCAGACCCACTGGCAACGCCAGCAGCATCAGCAGGAACAGAAACAGCAGGTGGCGCCGGTAGGGCCGGATAAAGGGCCACGTGCGTGCGGCCAACGCGAAAACGTCGCGCGCACGCAGCGCACGCGCGTGCGGAAAGACGAGCTCGGACGCGAGCGGAGCGGAAAAAACACGCTCTGGCGCTGCGCTCAATGACTTTCCTTTGATGGTCCGCCTGCGACCGCGACCAGATCCTGTTCGAGACTACCTTTGGAGACGCAGTCGATGGTCGCTTCCTGGCTACCGAGCCCGTAGTTGCCCTGGAAATCGGCGCTCACGGTGACAAACGCCGACTGATTGCCGGCCTTTTGAAGCTGGACCGTCACGGTCACCGTTCCATCCTCGAATTGATAAATCATTTGCGGGGCCGAAGTCTTGCAGAACGCCCACGTATTCCAGTTCTCGCCGTCAATGCCAGAGCGCGTCGCGATCAGAGTCCATGACTTGTCGTCAGCACTGGTGAGCCGAAAGCCGCTCAGGGAAGAATCGTTGAAGTAATGCTTGAGTGTGCCGAAGACTTGATCGACTGGATGCTCCACGCGCTCCGATCGCGAGATGATCCTGGGAGTTTCAATCCCGAAAGCTGGGAAGGCAGTCATTACCAGTAAGAGGGATATGACAATCGACCGGTTCCGCATCGCGAGCTCCGCAGCCAGGTGTTCGACTTTCTCCAGCGATGATAACGGTGGGCGAAGTGGCTGGTAAAGCCGGAGCCGTGGTAGGTTTCGCGGCGATCCTACAGAAGCGCGAGGACTAACCGCATGCCATCACTTTTGTTCGAGAAACGCGACCACGTCGCTTACATCACTTTCAACCGCCCGCAAGTGCACAATTCGTTCAATCCGGAAACCATCGTGCGGCTCTCGGAGGCGTGGGAGGAGATTAATCGCGACGCGGAAATTCGCGTAACCATCATAACCGGCGCGGGCGAGGTTGCGTTTTCAGCGGGAGCCGACCTGGGCCGCCTGATTCCCTTGTTTACCGGGGCGCGAAAACCGGACGACGAATGGGATCGGCGCCTGCTGGCCAATCGACGTTTCAGCGCGATGGCCCTGCTGCGCAACTACGACGTCGACAAACCCATAGTGGCCGCGATCAATGGCTTTTGCATCGCCGGCGGAATGGAACTCATTCAGGCCACCGATCTTCGGGTCGCCTCCGAGAACGCTAGCTTCGGATTGCAGGAAGTCAAATGGGCCATCATTCCCGCGGCTGGCTCGCTCGCGCGCCTGCAAAGGCAGATTCCGTATTGCAAGGCGATGGAGATTCTGCTGACCGGCAACCGGATCGACGCGCAGGAAGCTTGGCGCCTCGGGCTCGTCAACTACGTCGTTCCGCAATCGCAGCTTCTCGAAAAAGCGCAAGAGTTGGCGGAAACCATCGCAGCTAACGGGCCAATCGCCTTGCGCAAGATCAAAGAAGCGGTGCGTCGCACTTCGGGCCGCCCCCTGGAAGAAGCATTTGCAATCGAAAACGAATGTGCTCGCGAGGTGATACGATCTGAGGACGCAAAGGAAGGACCCCGCGCCTTCATGGAAAAGCGCAAACCCAACTACCAGGGGAAGTGACCAGTATGAGTAAGATCAGGCGCGTCGACACATCGGGATATTCTGTGACCATATCCCGCGACCTGGAGATGGCGGCCATCAAGAATCGGCCGGGACCGCCGGTCCGCATCGACGGGCTCACAGTCGGGTTCGTGAACATGACCCGTGATGCGCCGCATCGAGGGGAACTCCATTCCGACGGCGACGAACTGCTATACGTGATTTCGGGCCGCGTCAGAGTTACCGCTGAATCCACGCCAAACGAGGTCTGCGAGTTGGGCGCGGGCGAATGCTGTATCGTACCGAAAGATGAATGGCATCGGCTGCACCTGCTTGAGCCCACCCAGCTACTCCACATCACACCCGGCCCCCACGGCGATCATCGACCCTTGGGTGGTACGCAGGACACTTAGCACTCCGATTAAATTCTAGACGCTAGCCAGCTCGCGCATGGTGGTGACGTAATCGCGCGCGTAAGTTGCCGCTGGTCCGATCGGAAAGACCACCGGGTGAGTCACTCCCGCCGCGCGGAAACGCGCGACGAATTCTCGGCAGACTTTGGGAGGACCGAAAGCAGCGATCTTGCGTGCCGATGCGTCGCTGATTGCACGGGGGGCTTCCTCCCGCTTTCCCTGCTGCCATAGGCGGCGAAGTTCCACAAATTCGTCGCCAAGTCCGTAGCGGGCGAACATTTTGTTGTAGCTGTCGACGAATGCGTAGCTCGCGAGCTCCCGCTTGAACGAATCAACCGCCTTGTCCTCGTCGGGGCTGGTGCACATCCGGATATAGATCCCGATGTCTATCGAGGCAGGGTCGCGCCCCGCGGTGCGTGCTCCCTCGTAAATTTCCTTGACCATTGGCGCGACGGCTTCCGGCGGCGAATAGTTCATCAAGACGCCGTCAGCGATCTCACCGGCTAGCCGCAGCATCGGAGTGTTGAGCACACCCATGAAAATGCGGGGAGGGCGGGGCGCGGTGCTACGCATCCCGAGCCGGAAGTCGCTTTTGTAGACCTTGCCATCAAGCTTGGATCGCCCTTCGCTGAAGAGTTGGCGCATGATGGTCGCGCACTCCCGCATAGCTGTGACCGGCTTGCGATACGACGCGCCGTGCCATCGCTCAACGATGATCGGGCTCGAGACTCCGAGCCCGGCGATCGCGCGGCCCTGGGAATATTCGTTGATCGTAAGAAAGCTCATCGCCATAGCGCCCGGAGTGCGTATCTGGATCGGGATGACTCCGGTGGCAAGGTCAGGCTTGGTGGTGTTAAGCGCGAGCGCACCCAGGCTGACCAGCGCATCGGGTCCCGAAACTTCGGCGACCCACAGTGAAGAATAGCCAAGGTCTTCAGCTTCTTTCGCAAGCGCAAGGCGCTCCCGGATCGGGCCGGAACCAAGCGAGATCTGTAGTCCAAGCTTGTGTGGTTCACTCATGTCATGTTCTTAACACATGGCACTAAAACGAACAGACCCTAGTCCGTAGCGCAGAGCGCTGTCTTTCTGCCAAGCGGAGGATCTCGAACTCGGCGAGCGCCGACAAACAAGAGCGACAAGATCGGGCGTGGATGCGATTCCCGGGCGCCGCGGAAAGATGCCCCGACGCGCTGGGCGTTAGCTTAAAAAAAACACCACTTAGTTGAGTGAAATGAGGCTCGGGTTGTGGCCGTGAGTTCAACCTCTGTAAATTCGAAGCGCTGGGAGGCGGATGCAATGCCATTTTTCGATTCCGATGGGTTGAAAATTCATTATGAAGATCGCGGCAGTGGAGACCCTGCGTTGCTGGTTCACGGCTTCGCGTCGAATGCGAAGAACAACTGAGGCGTTACCGGATGGCTCGATCTGCTCGCGCGCGATCATCGCGTGGTTGCCCTCGATTGCCGCGGTCATGGTCAGAGCGACAAACCCCACGAGCCTGCGGCTTACACAGCAACGTCGATGGAAGACGATGTCATCGCCCTCATGAATCACGCAGGTATAAGTCGGACGCTGCTCATGGGCTATTCGATGGGTGGGCGAATCTCGATGGGCCTGCTGGTTCGGTATCCGGAACGGTTCCGGGCCGTCGTGCTCGGTGGAATTGGGCAGGTTGTCGCGGTTAGCAATCCCGCGCGTCGCGCTTCGATCGTCGAGGGTCTGCTGGCCGCAGACGTTTCCTCGGTCAAGGCCGAAATTGCGAACCAGTTCCGTCGCTTCGCCGAATCAAATCGCAACGACCTGAAGGCGCTGGCGGCCTGCATGGGCGCAGATCGTTCGACTATCAATGCCACAGCGTTCGCGAATAACCGCGTGCCAGTTCTACTGGCGGTCGGTAGTAAGGATACCGTCGTCGGCTCGACTCGCGCCCTTGCTACGACAATCCGAAACAGCCGACTAGTGGAAATCGAAGGTCGCGACCACCTGAACACTCCCGGGGACAAGCGCTACAAGGAAACAGTGCTGGAGTTCTTCGCAAGTGCACCCCCTTAGGATCCTGACGGGGCGGCTTCCGCGGGAGAGGCTGGAGCAAAACGCTGACGGTGGTGCACCTGGGCTTGCCAGAGAATCGGGACAAGTACTGTCGTCAATCAGCCTCATGGAGACCTGCTCAGCCGCTCAAGAGAGATTGGTCGAAACGTCACGCGTTGGAAAAATCCTCACTAGGGTTAGTACGCCCTACCGAACGTCCAAGACCGAATTTCCAGGAGTACTAGAATGAGCGAGCACCTAAACGTTGAAGCCGTTCGACGCATCTATCAGCTTACAAATGACGGAGATCTTCCATCGGTTCTGAATCTGGTGTCTGACGATGTGGAGTTGTTCCCCTTCGGTTCCTCGAAAGTCCCTTGGGCTGGCCATTGGCGCGGGCGGCGGGGTGCCGAGCAATTCCTTATGACGATGGGTCAAGCAGCAGAGGTTGAGGATATCCCCGACGTTCTGGTCGGGGCTGGCGATTTGGTCATCGCGATCCACCGTCCTAGAGTGCGGATACGAGCAACGGGTCGCGATGGCGCCTTCAATTGCGTTCATGTTTGGACTCTTCGTGACGGCTTGGTCGTGCGAATGAGGGAATATGCAGACACAGCTGTCTGGGAGGCTGCCTTTGATCAGAGTGTCTGATCAAAGAGAAGACCTCGAAGGGTAGGCCGCACAAGCGAAAGAAGCTTAGCAAGGCTGGGGGCTGACGGGACGGAACCGCAAACGGTGAGAGGAGCGCGGCCCGGCACAGTTAAGTGAGTAGCGGCGTCGTGCGTCATGAACAGCAGAAAGCGATTTTAGGGACCCCGTACAGAACTATGGGCTAGTTCGCGCGACCAAGTGGCGGAAGGATTAGGACGATCTAGTTAAGGCGATCACGCGAAACGAGTAAGGCCGCATGCGTCTCAACGAATTCCGCGACGGGCGACGTGTCGACCACGTTCATGGAGAAAAATCATGTCGAAGAATCCACCATTGCCCCCATTTTCCCGTGACACTGCGATCCAGAAAGTTCGTCTCGCCGAAGATGGCTGGAATTCCCGCAATCCGGAAAGAGTAGCGCTCGCCTATACCGAGGACTCTCGCTGGAGGAACCGCGCAGAATTTGTGAACGGACGGCAGGAGATCATCTCATTCCTTACCCGTAAATGGACAAGAGAGCTTGACTACCGTCTGATCAAGGAGCTCTGGGCATTTACCGAGAACCAGATCGCCGTGCGCTTCGCTTACGAATGGCACGATGACTCTGGAAATTGGTTTCGTTCGTATGGGAATGAAAATTGGGAATTCGAGCAGAACGGCCTCATGCGGGTTCGTTTCGCGTCCATCAATGACCTGCCGATCCATCCATCACAACGCAAATATCATTGGGTTCTTGGGCGCCGCCCGGACGATCATCCGGGATTGAGTGATCTCGGCCTCTAGGTCACTGCCGTAAGGTCGTGTTGAAACCTTCATCAGTGGGCCACCCGGAACCGGACGCGGGAGCGCACCGCTTTCAGGGATGGCCCTCGCCTGGTGCGGTGAAGGCTAAGACAGCAGCGGCGAAGCGATCGTTCCGCCTAGCTTGTAAGGAACCCCGTTGGGCGGATGCGGCAGCAAGTTGATGAGAAAGGCGAGACCTTGGCGGGCGGTTGCCGCGGGCGTCAGCATGAACTGCAGCGCCAAGGCGCTTTGGTGCCAATCCTCGGTGTCGAGACGAATTGAGCCATGGCCGTCGACCGCCAGATCGCCCTCGCTACTTTTCAGTTCTTCCACTTGCAAGACTCCCTTGTCGAGGCGGACCTTCAGATCGACTTCGCCGAGTCGGGTGGCTGGCATCGGTCCGGGAATCCGGATTAGGAAACCCTTCGCGATCAAGTGCGCCGTGCCACTGTTGTCGGCGGGTGAAACCGGATCGATTGCGATTCTTCCATCGCCGGAAAGTTCTCCGCCCAGGGCTGCTCCGATCTGCCGGAGGAGATGAAAACTCGCCAAGTCAAGCTTGTTCGCGTCGAAGCTCACTTTCGCGCCGTCTCCCAGCCGATGCACGTTGAACCAGAGTGAACCGCCATAACTGTCGGCGTTGCCGCTGACACCCGGATGGAGCAGCAACAGCGAGCCGAGCGCTGGCCAGATCCGTACGCTGGGGCTCTGGAAGATAGGCGCCGTTTCCGGGGTAAACGATCTGACGCTGACATTGCTTAGCCGTGCGCCGAATGGCAGCGCGAGCTGCTGTTCTCCGCTGTCGAAGCGCAGGCCCAAGGGCAACAGGACCCCTTTGATCGCTGGCGCATATGGAAAGGTTGCGAACAGAAAGACCAGGAACAGTACAAAACCCGCGATCCCATACCAGAGTTCCAGCGAATGCGTGCGCCAGTAGTCGAGACTCAAATATTGCATAGAGGTCAGGCGCTCCGGCCCAACGCCACGCAGGTGAGATCGACGTCAAAGGAATGGGTATTCTGCATACGTCGCTGAATGCGGAGGTTGCCGATGCCCACCGGCATCGGCAAAGTGCGCACCGCGTACAGCGCATCGACAATTTGGGCAAGGCTGACGTCGTTCAACTTGAGCTGCACACTATATTGCACCAGTCCGTCGGGCAGTTTTCGATCTGCTTCGGGCGTGATCGACGCGATCTTTTCATGCCCCAGACTCTTGCTGAAAGACGCCTCCACGACCGAGAACAGCGAGAAATCCTTTCCACCTGGCACGGTATTGTGCCGCACGGCGTTGAGATCCGCCTTGACGGTGGCGTAGGTGGCAACCAGCCGCTGAACGCCTGCCAGGTCATGCTCCCGCGTCGCGATCCGTTCATCCAGTCCATCGACATAATCGGCGATTGGCGAATAGATCAGGGTGTAAACCACAAACAGCGCGAGCAGTCCCGCCGCGACTTGGACCAGCAACCGCTCGCGCTTTTCGAGCTTGTCGTAGCGGGCGCGGGCCTGTGCGAGGTACGGGTCGATCTGCGCGCGCAACCGGCGGGTCTGTGGCTCGAGAAAAGCCGAGAACCGCTGCCGCAGCCCGGCGAGATATTCGCGCAGCGTGGTCACGGATTGCCTTCGGCGCCTTTGAAGTCGGCACTCAGTCGGAACTCGACCTTGTTGGGTTCACTGCTGGAGTTCGCGTGCGTCACCTCGATCGAGCCAAACGCGCCTGACTGGTCGAGTGCGCGTTTCACCTGGTCGACGGTACCGAACGAGTCAGCCAGGCCGGTAACGCGAAGCCCGGTCGGATCAACCTGAAATTCCTCCAGCTGCGCCGGGATGCGCGCAGGTAGCGTTTGCGACACGGTCATCAGCGTGTCGAGCGCCGAGTTCCGACTTGTATTGCCGCCGAGCAGCCGAAGTTGCTTGTCCATCGCCGATATACCCGAGCGCAACTGGCCAATCGGGTCGGACGACACATCTTCACCCAGAACCGGCGCCGCCATTTTGGCGATCTCGCGGTCGATTAGGTGCAGGTGGTGAATTTTTCCATACACACCCAGCAAAAAGTGAAGCAGCATGAAGCCAATCAGACCGGCGGCGAGGATGCCGGTGGTGTAGAAGGGAGTTAGGTCGCCGCGCGTCCTGCCGTGAAAGGCGAACTCACCCTGACGAAAATTAAGCAGCTCGACCGGATGGTTTGGCATTTCGCCGAGCAGCATCGCGACTGGAGTGACGAAACGAATCATGTCGGGACGCGCGCCTTCGAACAGTGCGGAGCAATCGAAATCGTGGGTAGCGAGAGCAAGCGCATCCGAGAGGTTGCCGCGCAGCTTCGGTATCATCGCGCCGCGCCCGGTGATCACCAGGTGGGCGTGATCGAGCTCACCCGTGTGCGCAAGAATCGTCTGGCGCAGGGTGTTCACAATTGGGGCCATCTCGTCCGCTGGGCGCGCGGCACCTTGAGGGGTAAGCAGACCCGCCGCGATGGTTCGCATTGCGCGCGGAATTCCTTTTTGGTCGAGGAGCACAAACGAGGTCGAACTCTGCTCGGCGTCGATCACGAGGTGGGCGGTGGTCTGCTTCCCGTTTTTCGATCGTGCAAACAGCGCGGCAACCGCAAACGGCGCGATGGTCACGGTTTTGGGGTCGAGTCCTGCGCTGGCAAGCAGCTGAAGATGGTTTTGCATTTCCTGCTTGCGCGCGGACGCGGCCAGCACCAGCGATTTGTCCCCCGATCGTCCCACCCGCACGAACGTCACTGTGGCACCATCGACCGGGAACGGCAGATGCTCCTCCAGCGCGAAGGGGACCACCTGATGGAGCTTGCGCAGATCCCGGAACGGCAATTCAAGCAGTCGCTTTGCGACCGCGTCGGTCGGAATAGCGGAAATCACAACATCCGGGTGACCGGTCTTTTCCGTCAGGCGACGCAGGGCGGGCGCGAGATTCTCCTCGCCTTCGGCGCGATGCGTCTCAAACACGCCGATGAATTGAAAAGAGTTCCAGGTGCGATCCGCGGTGGCGGCGCGCAACCGGTCCCCGGCGACTTCTATCGCTAGTATGCGCTGCGGCATTCGGCTTAGCTGCTTAGTCCTCTTGCCAAGATATGAGCAGCCCCGTGCCGTTAGGCTGGCGCCGAAAGGTCGAGTGGACCAGCTTGCGAGCCCCGGCAAAAGTCCCCATTCCGTTTATGGTAAAGAAATTACTGCGGGTGGTTAATACCTTGGATAGATCGGTGATGTACTGACCAAGGCCCGGGATGTTGCCCACGTCGGTCAGGTTGGAAAAAGGCCGGATCATCCGCGCCGTAACGATCGCCTTGACCAGGTCCGGGTTGGCGAAGAGCTGGGGACTCAAGGCGGCCAGCACCTCCGGCGGGGCGGTATTGGCGTTGACCTGCATTTCCGGAACGACCGTGACAAAGGGGAGCAGGCGATGAAAAGTCGCGTCATCGACCCCGCGCACCATCTTTAGGTCTCCTATCGTCGGCATGAGTCCGTTGCGCGGCGCATAGGGTGGCACGAGTCGCAAGTAGTAGTCCATTTCCGCGCCCCCCTGGGGTAAGGGGAAGCTGTCGGCGTCGATCCAGTCGGCCAGCGCCGGAATGATTTCCGGAGGAATGTTCAGGATAGCAAAGAGCCGCTCCAGGACGATCGCGTATTGAGGATCGATCTCACCGTTGGTCGGATTGACGAGCTGATTGATGTTCAGCTTGCGGGTCTCGTCGATTACCGATATCGACGCGGTTCCGCCATCGACGTTGATCGGCGGAAAGGGCGCCGCCCATACGTCGTTGAGACTGTCGTAAGGGGTCTGCATTTGCGCGTCCATGCGGGAGTCTTCGGCGAGCAGTCCCAGCCCTACCGCCACACTCGAGCGCGCCAGAAAATATGCGCGCAATTCGTTGGCCTGATTCGCCGCCGACAGGTAGCCAAGCGCGGCGGTGGTTCCGAAGTCGATAACGATAAGCGTCATGAGTGCGACGCCGAGCAGGACCACCAGCAGCGCAACCCCACGCGGGTTGGTTTTGCGGGATTTCACCATTGCGCGATCGCCATTGGCACCGTCACCTGGGTGGAGAAGGCCAGCGGCTCGCCCCTGGGACCTGCGAGGCTCAGATCAATGGACACCGCGACCGGCACCTGCCGCCCGGGCGACATGTTCTCGGAATTCCAGACCTGGCCCCATTGCTCTCCGTCGAAGTAGCGAAGCTTGAGGCTCAGCATGTTGTCGGCGACGATGATCGGCGCCTGGCTCGCGCCGGAACCGAGGCCGCTGTACTGCGAGCGCTCGAGTAGGAACCATCCGCGATGGTTAGGGTTGGGGGCCGCAGTGTAAGTTACGATCTCTTCAGCGCCATAGCCATCGAGCGATCGGCGATGGCCGGGATCGAGCGTCGAAACCGTCAGCGTATTGACCGGGGAACCGCCCTGATATCTGGCAGCACCCAGCACCAGTACCCGGCTGGGAGCAAGTGGAGTCTGAACGGCACCGCGAATCTCGTTGCTTATTTGCCAAAGAATCGCACGGCCACTGCGTTCGGAGTACAAGCGCTCCTCGGCGTGAAGTTTGCTCATCGCCACGGCATGAAACGATTCCGCGAGCATCACGACAATTAGCCCCAGGATTGCCACCGCCAGCATCAGTTCGAGCAGGGTGAAGCCGCGCTCCGAGCGGAGAATTCGGTTGCTCATTATTCCGTTGGTGTAACCGGAACCGGGTTGTGAAGGTATTCGGTTATCGAAAAAGTGCGCGAGAACTTCGGTCCATAGAAGACAATCACCCTCACCTTGCGTACGTCCGGGAAGACTCCCGATTCTAGGACGTCTCGCTCCCAGCGAAATTTCTGGTACTCACCGGGGAAATAGCGTTCGAAATTTCCCTTGGTCACACCGAGTTGCGGGAACTGCTCCAGCTCGGCCTGGCTCATGATCGTCTGACACAGCATTCCGGCACGCGAGATGTCCCGGCTGTGAATTACGCTCTGCAGGCTCTGATGATGCAGCGTAAGCAGCGCGAGCAAGGCGATTCCCAGCACCGCCATCGCGACCATGACCTCCAGCAGGGTGAAACCAGCAGCCTCTCGGGAGGATACGATCCGAACCGGGCGACGGCTGCAAATCATCGTGTCAGCACCTGCGCCATCGAGAGGTCACCATCAGCGACGATCACTCGGCCGGTCACCGGATTGAGCGCCAGCGTCATCACGTGACCCGACAAATCGATCATGTGGATGAGCGTAGCGTCCACGTATCCCTCCGGGTAGAACTGCGTCGCCACGGTGCCCGCGCTGAACGTTCCGAGGTCGCCCACGGTCACGTCGCGGATCGCGATTGACGCGGGCATCGTGACCGGCGCGCTGGCGCTGCTATGGTCGGGACCGAACGAGGGTGTGGGCGTCGCGTACGGGTCAAGCCGCATCACTCCGTAGACCTGGTGATCGAGGTCGAAGACCAGCCGCAAAAAGACCTTCTGCGCGGACGCTTCGTCGAATAGATAGGACGCGCGACCGGCTAGACGCCGCGCCTCGCTCTTGAGGCGCGCCTTGCGGTAGCCGCCGGTGTAAGGCACCGCGAGGGTGAACATCAGGGCCATGATAAAGATAACGATTGCGAGCTCGAGCAGGGTGAAGCCGGGCGCCGAACTTTGGCGCCCCTCGGTTGACCGCCCCGGTCCGATCGCCAGGCGGCGAGGGAAACGCGCGCTACTCATAGTTCTTTCAGGTTGAACTGCCGTCTATATCATCGGCACTTTGCACGCCGTCAGGACCGAAGGACTTGAGCGCATAGGTACTACCATCGCTTTGATAGAAATACTGGTTGCCCCACGGATCGTTGGGAAGTTTTTCAATGTACCCGCCTTGCTCGTAGTTGCTCGGCGGGCGCCCTCCGGTAGGAGGAGTGACCAAAGCCTGCAGACCCTGGTCGGTGGTAGGGTAAGAACCGTTGTCGAGATAGTAGCGGTCGAGTGCCTGCTTCAACTCCTGGATGTCGGCTTGAGCCTTGGTGCGTTTGGCGCGGTCTGCGACGCCGCGCAGGCGGGGAACGACCATCAGTGCCAACAACCCGATGATCAGGATCACCACCATGATCTCGATCAACGTGAAACCATCCTGGCCTCTGAAGCTTCTGTTCATCGCAGCGTACCCACTACTGCATGATCTGGTTGAGCTGGAAAATCGGCAAGAGCACCGCAACCATCATGAACACGATAACCGCCGCCATCACCAGCGTCATCACGGGTTCAAGAATGGTGGTGACCTGGCTCAGCGAATGCGCGACTTCGCGCTCGTAATTGTCTGCGACTCGTTCTAGCATTCGCTCCAGCTCGCCCGAACGTTCCCCCACCCGGATCATCTCGATCAGCATGGGCGGAAACAGTTTGCTCTGCGAGAGGGTCTGCGCCATCCCGTGGCCCTCGCGAATTTCCTCCCGGCTTTTTTCTATCGCCTCGCGCAACAGGCCATTGGTGACAACCGCTTTTACCGCTTCGAGCGCCGGCAGCAGCTGTACACCCGCCGCGAGCAGGGTTGCCAGAGTGCGCGCGAACCTTGCGCAGATGATTCGCACCACCGTCTGACCAACGTATGGCAGCCGTAGAGTCAGGCTGTCATAGAAGCGCCGCCCGCGGGCGGTGGAGAGACCGTAGAGAATCCCGGCGGTAGCGCCCAAAAGGACGAGGGCAATCCACACCCAATAGCCGGTTAGAAACGATGACATCGCGATCAGGATTTGCGTTGCAAGCGGAAGTGCGGCGTGTTGTTGCTCGAAGATCGTCGCCACCTGCGGAACCACGTAGGTGACCAGGAAGGTCATGATCGCAGCGCCGACAATCATCATGATGATCGGGTAGGTGAGGGCGCCGCGGACCTTGGCCATGAATTCCGCCTGCCGTTCGCTGTAGTCGGCCAGGCGATCCAGTACCGCCTCCAGCGCCGCTGCTTGCTCGCCGGCTCGCACCATGCCGACGTAAAGGTCGGAGAAGATATGCGGATGCACCTTGAGCGCCTCCGCGAGCGACGAGCCTTCGCGCACGCGCTCGCGCACCTGTGACAGCATCCGTTTGACCGCCGCGCGCGCGCTCTGTTCGGCCAACGCCCCGAGCGCATCCACCAGTTGTACGCCCGCACCGAGCAGAGATCCGAGTTGCCGGGTCAGCAGGGCCAGGTCCCCACCCGACATTCCGCGCCGGCGAAACGGGATTTCCCGCCTCAACCGCGGCTGGCCGACGATCTCTTCGGCAAGGTCGGTGGGAAACACTCCCGAGCCGCGCAATTTCTCGCGCGCGGTGCGCGCGCTGTCCGCGTCGATCACGCCGGAAACCGAACGGCCTTCGGTCGATAGTCCGCGGTACGCAAAAACCGGCATGATCGCGAGGGCGATTACTAGACGACTTCTTCCTGGGTCTGGCGCAGGAGTTCCTCGATGGTTGTCTCCCCGGCCAGGATTCGCTCTGCTCCGTCCTGGCGCAGCAGCTTCATACCCAACGAGGTGCAATGGCGGCGCAGAGTCGCGCCGTCGCTGTTTGCCATTACCAGCGCGCGGATCTCGTCGTCTACTACCATCAATTCCTGAATCGCAACGCGTCCGCGATAGCCACTGTTGCGACACGCGCGGCATCCCTTGGCCCGATAGATCTGCTTCTCTGTATGGGAGGCGTACAGCCCGATACGGGCCAGCTCGGCTTCGGTGGGCGAGTGGGGCTCGCGACACTCCGGGCACAAGCGGCGAACCAGACGCTGTGCCAGCACCGCAAGAATCGAGGACGAGACCAGGAACGGTTCGATCCCGAAATCGAGTAAGCGGCTCACCGCGCCAAATGAATCATTGGTGTGCAAGGTGGAGAACACCAGATGGCCGGTGAGCGCGGATTGAATCGCAATCCCCGCGGTTTCTCCGTCGCGGATTTCGCCAACCATGATCACGTCGGGGTCCTGCCGGAGAATCGAACGCAATCCGCTGGCGAAGGTCAGATCGATCTTCGGGTTTACCTGCATCTGGCCGACGCCGCGCAGCTGGTACTCTATTGGGTCCTCGATGGTGATGATGTTCTTCTCGGGGGAATTGATGCGGCTCAGGCACGCGTACAGGGTCGTCGACTTGCCCGAGCCGGTGGGTCCCGTCGCCAGGACAATCCCATGGCTCTGGCGGATAAGCCGATCCAGTTTGCGCAAGTTCTCACCCGAAAACCCCAGGTGGTCGAGGTTAATAATCTCGACGGCCTGGGCGCGATCGAGCAGACGCAGGACCAGCCGCTCGCCGAACGCGGTTGGGATGGTGGAGACGCGGATATCGATGTCACGCCCGGCGATCCGCAGCCGAATACGTCCGTCCTGGGGTAGACGTTTCTCGGCGATATCCAGGCCCGCCATGACTTTGACGCGCGAGGTTATCGCGGGCTGATAGCGCTTGTGCGGTTTGAGGACGTCATAGAGCATGCCATCAACCCGCAAGCGGACCTCCATGTCGGTCTCGAACACTTCAATATGGATGTCGCTGGCGCGGTCTTTGACCGCTTGCGAAAGAATTCCGTTGACCAGCTTGATAATCGGTGCTGAATCGTCGGCGTCCAACAGGTCGCGCGGCTCGGCCGCCAGCTCGCTCGCTAATGCGTCGAGGCGTTCCTCATCGAGATCAAACATCAGTTCTTCGGCGGTAGTGGTGGTGGCGTTGTCGTAGGCGCGGTTGATGGCCTCATTGATCACTTCCATCGGCGCCAGAACTGGCAACACCGGAGCGCCGAACAGGATGTGAAGGTCGTCGAGGGGCTGGTAGTTAGCCGGGTCAGCGATCGCGACGGTCACTCCGGCATCGTCGACGTGCAACGGCAGCAGGTGATTCTTTTTTGCGTAGTTGATGGGGACCTTGGTGACCAGGGTGTGATCGAGCGCGTGCTCATCGATGTGCGCCTGGAAGGGCATGCGGTATTCCTGCGCGAGCGCCCGAGCAAGGCGCTGGGGCTCAAGCGCGCCCATTTCCACCAGAACTTCGGCCAGTTCCTGGCCGGGTTTGCGCCGCTGCCGTGCTTTATCGAGGTCTTGCGGGGATACCCAGGAACGGTCGAGCAGAATGCTCTCGAAGCTCTTACTCGCGGTAGCCATTAGAGATTTTTCGGCATAAAGGTGCGAACCGACGACGCGTTTCGAGCAACCGTATTATGCCCTCCGGCCATTCGCGAATTGCGGTTCCGCGCCAATTACACACGATGGCGCCGTGGCCTTGCAAGCACGTTCCCGTTGCGTTCCTTAGTAGTGGCTTGATTGGCCAGACGTATTGCCTGGGCCCAGAATTGCACCTCCGTTGATTCCTGCTCCGATACCCGTTCTTTCCTTTGGGGGCATCGTATGCTCGGCTTCAGCCCAGGAGACCAGTTTGCCGTCCGTAAACTTCAGATCGAGAAAGGTTCCTTTGTCACCTTCCTTGGTCGAGGTGTAGAGCAGGGCCGCGGTAATATCGTTGGAATTCGGCTTGTAAGCGTAGCTCCAAACCTCGGTCGTATCGCTGGGATACTCACGCAAAGAAGGTTCACCGAACTTCTTGTGAACCTCCGACATCGACTCGCCCTGTTTGAGCTGGTCGGACATGTGCGAGGCTTTGATGCGGGTACCGGCCTGGTAGAAAACCCCGCATCCGGCGAGGTTTCCGACCCACATCGCCAGTAACATTCGCGAAATAATTGGTGCACGCCAAAGCATCGCCCGGATTCTGTTGGGCAAGCGGGACGTTGTCAACGCCGCTCTTCAACCGATTCACCAAACGCGGGAACGCGTCACGCGTAAACCGTGCTGCGAAACCGCCGCCCACCTCCGCTTTCTGCGCGAGTCCACTACAACACCATCACCACAAAGAGTGGCGTTTTCTGGCACAGGCAACTCGCCGAGGGGGTGTGCTATACAAATCCCATGATAGCAAGCACGGGAGACCGGGATGCCTCGCAGGCTTCATCTGGTTAAAGGCGCTTCCCAGCGCGGCGCGCTGGTTTATGGGATGAGAATTTTTGACGGCCAGGTTGCATCGGTTGAAGATGCACGTGTCACCCTGATGGATGGAAATTCAGGCCGGGTAGCCATGCACTATATAGAAGGAACGCGGGCGCAAATCCGGCGCCAGCTCATGCAGAGCATCGACGCCTTCTTCGAACTGCTCGATGAGCCCGTAGAACGGAAGTGAGGAGCTAGTGAGGAGCTAATGAAGCTGGAATTCATCAAGTATGAAAAGCGCGAACATATTGCTTACATCACGTTTAACCGCCCGGAGCGGATGAACGCCCTGCACCCCGCGTGTCATGTCGAGATGGACCAGGTTTGGGATGACTTCGTCGCCGACCGCTCCATGTGGGTTGCAATCGCCACCGGCGCGGGTGACAAGGCGTTCTCAGCCGGGAATGACCTGCGCTGGACCGCCGAGCATCGCGGCGAACAGCCTATGCGGTCAAAGGGTGGTTTTGCGGGGATAACCGCGCGTTACGATATTTTCAAGCCGATTATCGCGGCAGTGAATGGCTTCGCGCTGGGTGGTGGGTTTGAAATCGCCCTTTCCTGCGACATTATCATCGCGGCCGAGCATGCTCGTTTCGGATTGCCGGAACCACGCGTGGGACTGATGGCAGCGGCCGGTGGAGTCCATCGGCTCCCGCGCCATATTCCGCTCAAAATCGCGATGGGCATGATGCTGACCGGCAAACACATTACCGCGCAGGAGGCGCACAAGTGGGGTATCGTTAACGAGGTGGTGCCCCTGCAGGACCTCATCACTGCTTCAGAGCGATGGGCGCACGAAATCATGGAATGTTCGCCGCTCTCGGTGCAGGCCAGCAAGGAAGCCGCGCTCACCGGGCTGGGGCTCCCGGTCGAAGAGGCTATCGCGAAGCACTACGAGGGTCAGGAGCGGCTGTTCCGATCAAAAGATGCGGTTGAAGGGCCGCTGGCTTTTTCGCAGAAGCGTAAACCCAACTGGACGGGCGAATAAGCTATGGGAGACCTGTGGAAGGCTGGTGAACTCGCACAGTCGATGGTGCTTATCGCCACGACCGTCGGCTTCCCGCCCTTCAACAGTGGCGCCTTCTGGGGAATCATGAGCTTGTGGGGCATCATCACGATCTTGTTCGATGATGAAACTCCGCGCGGCATTCCGGGCATCGAACACTTGTCCGCCCATCACGACACGCAAGGTCAGCATCCGTAAAGTCATCACAGCGCCCAAGCTCAGCGTCCCGGCTCTGTCGAGGGTATCGAGGGCGCTCGAAGCTGATTAAAGGCGGCTTCTGCGCGGCCCGGACCGAGACGGCCATAGAGTTCGGCGTGAGCGCGAACTCATGGCGTCCCTCTCTGGTCGGGTTTGCATCAAATCCGAAGGTTCTTGGATATCGATTACACCCGCTTACGAGCTCGCCCTTAGCGGGTTCCAAGAGACCGGTACGCTTCGAATGAACCTAATGGAGGTCGGAAAGGAAGAGCCAGAGTTATCGCGACTTGCCTTTGCCGCGTCGGCTCCTGGAGCGGGTCCCGAGCCATAGTCGGCGAATGGCTCGTCACGTTCACGTACCGCCTGGCGAAAACCAGTCTCCTGCGCACGCCGCACAAAATCGAGCCCCTCCTGCGTGTGTCGCGCAACTCCATCAAAAAACGATCCCAGCAGGCGCGAGGTCGCGAAGCCCATCTGCTCCGCGGTATGATTGCACAGCAGTTTCAGCATCTGGAGTTGGTTGAGTGGTAAGCGTGCCATCCGTTCCGCAAACCCGGTGGCATGTTCGCGAAGCCTTCCCTCAGGCACGGTTTCAAGAATTAGTCCGATTCGCGCCGCCTCGGGCGCGGGGATTTCGTCACCGGTCAGCAGGTATCGCTTGGCCTGCTCTAATCCCATTCGGTAAACCCACATCGCAGTCGTGGGTGTTCCCCACACCCGCGACGGCGGATAACCAAAGGACGCGGTTTCCGCCGCGATGATCAGGTCCGCACACAACACCATGTCGGTGCCGCCGCCGATACACCAGCCCTGAACGGCGGCGACCACCGGTTTGCTGGCGTACCAGAGCTTCAGATAGGTGTTCACGTAACGTGAAATCATGTGATAGTCCGCAACCGAATCCCACGCTCGTTGCCGGGACCCCTCTGCGATTTGCGCTTGCGTGGAAGTGTCCAGCCGGTAGCCGGCGCAAAACGCGTCGCCCTCGGCCCGCAACAGAATCACGCGAATCCCCCGGTCGGAATCCGCCTCGTCGATCGCTGCGGCGAGTTCATCGCGCAGCTCGGGGGTGATGGTGTTGTACTCGGCGGCACGCGTCAGAACTATCGAGCGCACGCCATTGTGAGTGTCAGTCCTTAGCGTCTTGCCCATCGCCAAATCCTCCCGCCGCCGATACGGGGGCGTAGTTGTCAGCGACAGCGTAGAGTGGCGCCATCGAGACCGCCAGCCGAAGTTGCGACTTCCGCTCAAGCGCGCCGAAAATCGTCGGCGTGGACCAGTGCTCTGCAGCGATGGCCATTCTCGAAAGCGCTTTCAACCCGCGGCCTAGTCGCGAACCTAGAGCTTGGCTTCAGCCGATGATCTTATTGAGTGGATACTCGACGATTCCCACCGCGCCCGCCTCGAGCAGCTTGGGGAAGAGCTCCCGAACAGTCTGCTCCGCGATCACGGTTTCGACAGCGAGCCACTCCTTACCTTTGAGATTCGGGTGTGGGTAGAGCTGCGACACGGTCGGGGCAGTGATGGACGGGAGCAGCTCGATAACTTTTTTCAGGTTTTCACGGGCCACGTTCATTTTGATACCGACCCGGCTCTCGGCATCAAGCGCGCCACGAATCAGTACGCCAATCTGCCGAATCTTCGCTTTTTTCCAACGGTCGTCCCACGACTGGGGATTTGCGACCAGGACCGGATTCGAGGTCAGCAGTTCTTCGACTATCCGGAGGCCATTGGCGCGCAGGGACGAGCCGGTCTCGGTGACGTCGACTGCCGCATCGACGATACCCTCGGCCACCTTGGCTTCGGTCGCTCCCCACGAAAATTCAACTTCTGCTTTAATTTTTCGGTGTGCGAACACCCGCCGGACGAACCCCACGATCTCGGTTGCGACGCGCTTGCCTTCTAGGTCTTCCAGGCACCTGACTGGCGATCGTTCCGCAACGCACAGCACCCAGCGCGAAGGATTCAGAGAGACCTTGGAGTAGATGAAGCTTTCGACCGTGACGAGTTTAACGTTGTTCTCGACAATCCAGTCGCTGCCGGTAATCCCGGCATCGAGCGAGCCATCCGCAATATAGCGCGGTATCTCCTGAGGACGGAGAATCCTGCACGCCAGCGAGGAATCATCGATATTGGGGATGTAGGAGCGCGCGTCGACCGAGATTCGCCAACCGGACCTGCGCATCAACTCCAGCGTCTGCTGCTCGAGGCTGCCTTTGGGAATTCCGAATTTGAGAATCGCCTCGGGCGTTTGCTCAGCTTTGCGCTGTTTCATCGAGGCGTCTTTGACTGATGCCCATAGGCGGGCCCGTACTTGGCGGGGTCTACCTTGCGCGCTTCGACTTCGCGCCATTCTCCATTCTCAAGCCGGCGGAAGAAGCATGATTCGTGGCCGGTGTGACAGGCGGCGCCGTCACCCATCTGCTCAACCATGAGGACGATGGTGTCCGCGTCACAGTCGATGCGGATCTCCTTGACGACCTGGAAATTTCCCGACTCCTCGCCCTTGCGCCACAGGCGCTCGCGGCTGCGCGAAAAATAGCACGCGCGTCCGGTCGCCACGGTTTCCTCGAACGCTTCGCGGTTCATGTAGGCAAACATCAGCACGCGCTGGCTGGCGTGGTCGACCGCAACCACCGGGACCACGCCGTCGCCCTTCGCGAAATCGATTACTGCCGATGCTTGCGTTGTTGTCACAGTCCTTAGTCTCAGCGCCGGACCGCCAAAGCAGGTGATTCGTCCCGCGAGAACTAGTAAGTATTTGTGAAAGGCGGACCTGATTCAACGCCACCCACGCGTTAACTGGTTTTCCCCGAAAAGTGCCGAGCTCATTGCGAAAGGCAGGCTGCGTGCCTAAATTTCAGGTTGGCCGGCGTGGATGATGTCAACCGCGGATGCTATTCCCTTTAGACTACCTGGCGAGTACATTTGCGCTGCTTATGAAGACTTCCCGAGAGCCGGTTGTGGCGGTTGTGCCGCGGTCGCGCCCGCGCCTGACTCTGCTAGTTACTTTCGTTCTCGGCCTCGCGCTCAGCGCTTGCCACGCGAGCCCGGCGGGCTTTTTGCGGAAGCATCAGAACGTAGAGTCCTTTAATTTTGAGATTGCTCTGGGGCCCAATCAGTATCAGATAGCCGGCTACCTGGCGCTCAGCAGCGATGCGGGCCGCCTTCCCGCGCTACTGGTGTTAAGCGGCGACGGAGACAGCGCGGAGCGCTGCGTCGACGCGAACAGCGGTGTGGTGGCGATGGGAATTCACGTCGCGTGCGTCAGCATTCCCGGTTACGGGCGCTCCTCCGGGCCTGGGCGGTTTGTGGGTCCCCCCACGGTGGCGGCCTCGCGACGCGCACTCGACTTGCTGGCGGCGCGGCCCGAAGTGGATCCCGCCAAGGTCGCGGTCTGGGGATCCGGCGACGGCGCCGTCGCGGCGGGTTTGCTGATGGACTACGATTCGCGTCCGCGTGCGCTTATTCTCCAATCAGGCGCGTACGACCTGCTGAAACTATGGCCGCAGGCTCCGCTCCGCACCAAGCTTGCGATCATCCACCAGGTGTGGCCCAGCAAGCGCGTGCTCGCGGAACGCAGTGTAATGCAGCATCTTCCCGAGCGGCTGGATTGCAGCGTCCTGATTCTTCACGGCGAGGGTGACCGCGCCATGCCAGTGAGCCAGGCCGTGAGGCTTGCCAGTGCGCTACGGGAACGCGGGGCGCACGTCGAGACACGCTATTATCCCGACGCCTCGCATCACATCGCGAAGCGGATTATCGAGCCCGAGCTCCGCGCCTTCTTGCGGGAAAACCTGTTGCAGACCGCGCGAGCTGGCGACTGAGTCCCTCATTCGATCTCTTTGAGCGCGGCGAGTACCTGCTCGGTGTGGCCCGCCACCTTCACTTTGGGAAATACCTTGCGCACGACACCATCCCTGCCGATAACGAAGGTGGTGCGCTCGATCCCCATGAACTCGCGCCCATAAAGAGATTTCTTTTTGTACACGCCATAGGCGCGCCCGACCTCATTTCCCACATCGCTCAGCAGGGGGAAGTTCAAGTCGTGTTTCGCGCGAAACTTCTCGTGTAAGGCTGTCGAGTCGCCGCTGATCCCCACCACCTGCGCACCGGCCGACCGTAGCGCCGCCTGCTGGTCGCGAAAGCTGCAGGCTTCGATGGTGCACCCGGGCGTGAGGTCTTTCGGGTAGAAGTAGAGCACGAGCTTCTTCGACCCTATCAGATCGGCCAGCTTGACGGTGTTTCCCGCGTGGTCGGCCAGCGCAAAACTAGGGGCTTTGCGACCTTCCAGCGAAGTCGAGTCTTTAGCGGCCGCTGTTCCGGCAGCTGATTTACCCTTGGGTGGCGCTTTTTTCCTGGTCGGCATCAGGTTTGATTTAGGCGCTAAGTCAGGGCCGACGCAATGATTTCGCCGCCCCTTTTCCGGGGGTAGCGAGTCCTAAAGAGCGCTCAAAGCTGCATACCGAGCGTTTAAGCGTGAGATTTCCAGACCCTAGTTGACCCGCCTTGAGCTTGGCTCTAAACTTCCCGCGGATTCCGCGGGCGAAGCAGATCCTTCCATGGCCGTCTATACCGAACTCAACAAACCGTTCCTCAAGGAACTGGCAGACGATTACTCACTGGGGCGAATAACCAGCGCGAACGCAATCCCGCAAGGTTCGATCAACAGCAACTACCTGATCGACGCCGCCAAGGGAAAATTCCTGCTCCGTATCGATGAAGTAAAGAGCGAGAACGAGCTCAAGCGCGAAATCGATCTGCTGTCCTTTCTGCGCAAGCACACTTTCCCGTGTCCGCATCCGATGCAGGATCGGATGGGCCGCTACCATCGCGCCTTCAACAACAAATGCGTGTCGCTGTTCAAGTATCAGGAGGGCAAGGTTCCCGCCCCCGAGAAGCTTAAGTTCTCGCAGCTGGAGACCATCGGGCACGCGATCGGCGAGCTCCACGTCATTGGGAAGGCGTACAAGAAGGGAATCGACAACCGGTTCAGCTTCGAACGAATTGCCGATTTGTACCTGAACGTGAGAAGCCGCCTGCCCAATTACTTTCGCAAGATCTGCAGAACCCTCGACGACGAAATCGAGTACCTGACCCGATACCTCGAAGGCAAGCTGCCCAAGGGCGTGATCCACGGAGACATATTCTCGGACAACCTGCTGTTCCGCGGGGAGAAGCTGATGGCGGTGCTCGACTTCGAGTCGGCCTGCCGTGGCAAGTTTATCTTCGATATCGCTACCGCGGTGAACGCGCTGTGTTTCGTGCGTGGCGGATACTCGCTGGAGCGGTTCCGCGCGCTGCTCGGCGGCTACGAATCGGTCAGGACCTTGTCGCTCGCCGAATGGGATGCGTTTCCCAATGAACTGAGGTTCTCGTCGCTGCGCTTCACCGTGACGCGTCTGCACGATTTCTTCCTGCAGCCAATTGACGGCGCCCAGCGAATCGACAAGGACTTCCGCGAATTCTTCGACCGCCTGCGCGTGCTGCGGCGCGAGAAGGAGGGCGGCATGGAACCGCTGCTCATGGCGATGGCGACCGGATACGACTATCGCAAGTATCAGAAGGTGAAGGCGACCGAGCGCCGACAGGCTTAGTCCTGGGCGCCCTGGCGCTCCCCGCTTGCATGGTTCCCCTCAACCTTCCCGCGCGCGCGTCCCGCGTCAGCAGCGGAGCAGCTGATTGTCGTCGCTAGCAGACATTCTGGGCGCCTCCCGGCCCGCCGTGTGGCTGGAAGTGGCTCCGCCGCGGGGCGCCAACCCCGCGCCGCTGCTCAAGCGCCTGGAAGCCTTCGCCGGGCACGTCGACGCGATCAATCTGACCGACAACGCGCTCGGCCGGGTAAAGATGTCGGGCTTGGTGTTTGCTTCTTTCATTAAGGCCAGATTGGGAATTCCGGTCGTGCTTAATTTTTCCTGCCGCCATCGCAACCGTTACGCCCTCAAGTCTGACCTACTTGGCGCTGCGGCTTTAGGCATTGACGGCATCGTCGCGGTGGCGGGCGACCGGGTGCCGAACGAGCAATCGGACCAGTCTGCCGCGGTACGCGACCTGAATCCATTTGGTCTGCTCGATATGATTGCCGCGCTGAATCGGGGCGACACCGGCGAAGGGCGGGCGCCGCTCAAAACCCTGCCCAAGCTCTACCCCGGCGCGGTTGCCAACCCGAACCGCGAAGACTTCGCTCGCGAGATCGCCATGCTTGAGCGCAAGGCGCAAGTGGGGGCTAAATTCGTGATTACCCAACCGGTTTTCCAGACCGCTACCGCGCGCCGCTTTCAGGCGCAGGCCAAGCGGCTTTTCATCCATGCGATGTTGGGAATTCTTCCGGTCAAGCGCGCGTCGATGGCCGATCATATCAAGCAGCAGGTCACGGACTTGCGCGGGGCGCGCGAACACTTCGATCGCTACGCAGGGATGTCCGAGGCCGAAGCGCGCGCTTTCTCGGTGCGAGAGAATTTAGCACTGATGAAATCGTTGGCCGGCGAAGTCGCGGGATTCAACATCATGAGCGGTGGCGGCACCTCGCTGGCGATCGAACTGGCCCTGGAGTTCAGCAAATGGCGAACGCACGCAAACCAGTAGTCCATCGGCTCACCAGCCGTCGGGAATCCGATTCGGGAGAACGCGACCGCACGCGAAGTGAGGAAGCGGTCCGCACGCTCCTGTCGCACGTGGGCGAGGACCCCGCGCGGGAAGGCCTCGTGCGCACGCCACTGCGGATGGTTCAAGCGCTCGAATTTTTGACCAGCGGCTACATGCAGGACCCCAAGGACGCGATCAACGGGGCGTTGTTCGTGGAAGAGGACTACCAGGAGATGATCCTTTGCAAGGATCTCGACTTCTACTCCCTCTGCGAACATCACGTGCTGCCGTTCATGGGCAAAGCGCACGTAGCATATCTGCCCAACAAGCGAATCGTCGGAATCTCGAAGCTCGCGCGGATGGTCGAGATCTACTGTCGCCGCCTCCAGGTGCAGGAACGCCTTACCACCCAGATCGCGCAGACTCTCATGGAAGAGATCGATCCGCTCGGAGTGGCTGTCGTACTGGAAGCCGAGCATCTGTGCATGCGGATGCGCGGCGTGCAGAAGCAGAATTCCAAGATGACCACCTCGGCGATGCTCGGTGCGTTCCGTACCAACGTGGAAACGCGTCAGGAGTTCATGAATCTGATTCGTAACGGAAAGTAGTCGGAACCTTGGGGGAGCTCCGATGGAACAGAACGAACCAGACCACCTGGCGGCCCTTGGCCACTACGCGTTGCGCTTTGCGAAACCGGGAGACGTGATAGGCCTCGGAACCGGGCGTGCTGCGACCGCCTTCATCAATGCTCTCGGGGCGAGCCTGATTCAGGTACGTGGCGTCCCCACTTCCCGCGCCAGCGAGGAACTGGGCCGCTCTCTGGGCATCGAAATTGCCTCGCTCGCAGACGCTCCGAAAATCGACACCGACTTTGATGGGGCCGACGAGGTGGATCCGCGACTCAACCTGATCAAGGGATACGGCGGGGCGCTGGTCCGGGAGAAAATCGTCGCGGCAGCGTCGCGTCGATTCATCGTGCTGGTCGGCGAGGAGAAGCTCGTCCAGCGCCTCGGGACGCGGGGGAGCCTGCCGGTCGAGGTGGTGACGTTCGCTCTGCCCCTGGCCATGCGGCGAGTCGCAGCGCTGGGTCTAAAGCCCAAGGTGCGCCAGAAAGACGGCGCCGACTTCGTAAGTGACAACGGCAACCTGATCCTCGACTGCGGGGTCAAGGAGATTCGCAATCCTGTGCGCCTCGATCGCGAACTGCGCGAAATCCCTGGTGTAGTCGGAACCGGGCTCTTCGTCGCCATGGCCTCATTGGTTGTGGTCGCAAGGAACAACGGCAAGATCGATGTCCTGCGCCCACATTAGTTCCGGCGAACCCCGCGGGTTCCCGCGCGCATATGGCCTTTGCTGCCGGTTCTCGTTTCCATTCGTCAAAGGCTCCGTGGGTTGAGCGGCACGTGACCCGTTGGTCTTCCGCCCCGCGCGGTGGGCCGCGCGAAGAATCGCGCGCCTGTGCGGTGAAGGCACGGGTTTGGCGGTCGCACTGAGCGAGCGGCGCAGCACGGGACTTGAAATCTGCGACCGCGCCCAAAATGATGAAGCGTGATCGCCCGAGTTTCATGTTGTGGCAATCAGGACTGACCTTCAGCGGGAATTGACCGCGATCTATCGCGCCGCAATTGCTGCCATCGATCCGGCGTTGCTGGTGGGACGGGCACTTGATGGCACCACTTCAGCTTCGCGCCAAGTATCCGACCTGATCACGGCGGCCAAGCGCTCGTTCGTGCTCGCCATCGGCAAGGGCGCCCACCCGATGGCGCGCGAACTACAACGCCGGCTCGAAGGGAAGATCGTCCGCGGCTTGGCAGTCGTTCCGCAGCCGCTGCAGGGCCAAGCGACGCCGCCAGGGATTCAATGTCTGCGGGGCAGTCACCCACTCCCCGACCAATCATCCGCCGACGCCGCGCGCGCCGCACTCGCCATGCTCGAGGAGATGAAGGCAGGTGATCTGCTCATCGTCGCGCTCAGCGGCGGCGCCTCCGCGATGTTTGTGGCTCCGGCGGAAGGGGTGACGCTCGACGACAAGGTCGCAACCAACTCCGCTTTGCTGAGCTCGGGCGCGGCGATCAAAGAACTCAACTGTGTCCGCAAGCACCTGTCGGCAGTAAAAGGTGGAAATCTGGTCCGCGCGACGGCCCCGGGCGCACGGGTCGTGGCGCTGATTCTTTCGGATGTTCCGGGTGATGATCTTGCGACGATTGGGTCTGGCCTCACTGCGCCCGACCCTTCTACATTCTCGGACGCGATCGCGATTCTGAAACGTCGCCGAATCTGGGGTCGCGCACCCGAGCGAGTCCGCGAACACCTCGAAAAAGGCGTGGCCGGCGAAATTCCCGAGACCCTCAAGAGCGGCGACCCGATATTTGCGCGCGTGACAAATCTGCTTATCGGCAGTAATCGCACCGCCGTCGATGCCGCCGCGGACCAGGCCGCCCGCCACGGCTTCGCTATCGAACGATGGCGTGACCTCAAAGGCGAGGCCGACGACGTAGGGCGCGACCTGGCGCACCAGCTGGCCAAGATAGAGTTGCCGCGCGTTTGCCTGCTCGCCGGTGGAGAGACGACGGTAACGGTCCGTGGCAGAGGGCGCGGCGGGCGGGCTCAGCAATGCGCCTTGGCAATGGCGATCACCCTTGCGCAAATCGCTCCGCACGCCAAGGTGGCGGCTTTGGTAGCCGGGAGCGACGGAATCGACGGGCCAACCGACGCAGCCGGTGCTTTCGCATTTCCCGACAGCGTTACGCGCGCGACCAGCAAAGGCCTCGACCCGGCAACCTCATTGAAACACAACGATGCCTACCATTTCTTCGATTCGATCGGAGACCTGCTGCGGGTCGGCCCGACTGGTACAAACGTGAGCGATTTGATGATCGGGTTAGCCAACTACTGAAGGCGATGAGACCCAAAAAAACCAAGTCGGATTCCAGGAGTTTCTCGCCCACGAGACGCGCCCGGGGCGCCCCCTTGGTTACACTGATTGGCGGCGATGGGGTTGGCCCCGAAGTTATCGACGCCGCGCTCGCGGTAATCCGGGCGACTGGAGTCGCCATCGATTGGGATCGCCAGGCAGCAGGCGCCTATGCGGTGAAGCGATTTGGCACTCCCGTTCCCGACACCCTGATCCGGTCATTGAAACGTACCAGGGTCGCACTCAAGGGTCCGCTCGAAACCCGCTCGGGCGAAGGCTATCGATCGATAAACGTCTACCTGCGCAAGGCCTTCGATTTGTACGCCAACCTGCGTCCTACCCTGAGCTTTGCCGGCGTGCACACGCCGTTTCGCAACATCGACCTGATCGTCGTACGTGAAAACACCGAGGATCTGTATTCCGGCATTGAGCATGTCGTGGCACCTGGCGTGGTGGAAAGCATCAAAGTGATAACCGCCCGCGCCTCGCGGCGCATCGCGCGCTTCGCGTTCGAGTACGCGCGTCGGCATAAGCGCAAGTCGCTGACCGCGATCCACAAAGCCAATATCATGAAGCTGTCGGACGGGTTATTCATTAGATGCGCCCGCGCGGTCGCGAGAGACTATTCCGAAATCACGTACCGCGAGCAGATCGTCGATGCCGCTTGCATGCGTCTGGTGACCGATCCGTCCTCCTTTGACGTCCTGCTGCTGGAGAACCTGTATGGCGACATCGTCTCGGACCTGTGCGCCGGCCTGGTCGGCGGCCTGGGCCTGGTTCCCGGTGCCAACTACGGTGACAAGGGTGCGATTTTCGAGGCGGTGCACGGAACCGCACCCGACCTGGCCGGCAAGGGCATAGCGAATCCAATTGCGGCGATTTTGTCGAGCGCGATGATGCTCGACTACCTTGGCTACTCGGGGGCGGGAGCAGCTATCCGTAGCGCGACCGGAAAGGTCCTGCGGTTGGGAAGAGTGCTGACCGGCGATATCGGCGGCAAAGCCACGACCGAGGAGATGACCGCTGCGGTCATTGACGCGCTTAGCCGTAGTCGATGAGCAGGGTCCGCGGCTAAGGTCGCAAGGAAAGTGGTCAGTCCGGGTTTACAAGACAAGGAGTGGAGCGATCGGATGGCCGAAGTTCCGCACCTGTTCGGCCGCGTTTGATGTATCCGCGACCCACCGGCGTGAAATCTCGCGTCACGAGCATGGCACCAAGACCTGGCTCTGCCAGACCATCTTTCGTCGCCGGTTTTGCTTCGCTATTTAGATAGGGTTTATTGGGTAAATGATGAGCGGTGTGAAACCAGTTGATCGTCTCCCTCCCGGTCAGACCTTGACCGACAAGTTTCCAGTCTTAAGCTATGGTCCGACACCGCGTTTCGATCACGCGAAATGGGATTTTCGCGTGGTCGGACTGGTAGAACCGCAACTTCGATTCAACTACGAGGAGTTCCACGCGCTGCCGCAATCTCACCAGGTGAGTGATTTTCACTGCGTAACGACCTGGTCGCGTTTCGACAATGCCTGGGAAGGCGTTAAGGTGCGCGACCTGATGAGGCTGGTAACTCTCGCCCCCCAAGTTCGATTCGTCATTGTGCATTGTGATGGCGGATACACGACCAATCTGCCGCTGGATGAGTTCCTCGACGATGATGTGATACTTGCGCATCGGCACGATGGCCGCGATCTGGAGCCGGACCATGGCTGGCCGCTGCGGCTCGTGCTACCCAAACTCTATGCGTGGAAAAGCGCCAAGTGGGTCAGAGCGCTCGAGTTTAGCGATCAAGACCGGCGTGGATTTTGGGAAGTGCGCGGCTATCACAATCATGCAGACCCCTGGCGCGAGGAACGTTACTCGTTTCAGGAAGAATCCGACGATTAGCCCCACGCGCGGAGTAGGGGCCATTGGACACCGAGCAACCGTTTGATCGCGAACGAAGCCTCGTGCGCTTGGAGCGCGAGGAGTTCGACCTCGGGGTGATTGGTGGTGGTATAAACGGCGCAGCAATCGCACGCGACGCAGCGATGCGCGGCTTGCGGGTCGCGCTGGTGGAGCGCGGCGACTTTGCCGGGGGCACTTCCTCTCGATCGTCCAAACTAATCCACGGTGGCTTTCGTTACTTGCCACAGGGGCAGCTTCGGCTGGTTTATTCGGCGCTGCGCGAACGCGAACTGCTGCGCCGCCGCACCGCACCCCACCTGGTTCATCCCGTACGATTTCTGTTCCCCTTTTATAAAGGAAGAGGCTACGGCCGCTTTACGATGGCCGCCGGGTTGTGGCTCTATGATCTGTTTGCGCGAGTCCCCCGCGCCGAGCGCCGTGAAACCCTTAGCGCGGCCCGCGTCCGCGAGATGGAGCCTGCCCTCGCGCGCCACGGTCTGCTCGGCGGCGCGACCTATTACGACGCCTGGGGCGACGATGCGCGCCTCACCCTCGAGAACGCCTTGGATGCTGCACTGCATGGGGCGGCTGTCGCCAATTGTACGGCGGCCGAGGGTTTCACCAAGTCGAGTGGGCGCATGCGCGCCGCGGCGCTGCGCGATCGGCTGGCTGGCCGGACCTTTGAACTGCGCGCGCGCGTGTTTGTTAACGCTGCCGGACCGTGGGTTGACGAGCTCAGGCGCTTGGACGATCCCGCGGTGCGGCCATGCGTTCGCTTGACCAAAGGCGTGCATGTGGTGCTGCCGCGCACCGCACTGCCGGTTTCGGACTGGATGGTCCTCTCCGACGCAGCCGCGCGTATTGTCTTTGTGATGCCCCACGAGCGCTATGTCGTCGTGGGCACCACCGACACCGATTACCATGCGGATGCCGGAGCGGTCGCGGCCGACGAGGCCGACCTCCAGTATTTGCTCGCCGTTCTGGGCGAAAGCCTGCCCGGCATGAAGTTGACCCGGGAGGATGTTGCCTCGAGCTTCGCCGGCCTTCGCGCGCTGGTGCTGGATGGCGAAGGTTCCCGCTCTCCCTCCGATGTCTCCCGCGAACAAGTGATCCTCGAGAGCGCGTCGGGATTGCTCACCGTCGCGGGTGGCAAGCTGACCACGCATCGCGAGATCGCCGAGAAGCTGGTTACTCGCCTGACCAGGGAGCTCAATCGACCAACCAGGGGTTGTGCTACGGATGTCACACCGTTGCCCGGCGCTCGTTTCGGTGCTGTCCAAGGCGCTGATTCCGAAGCCCTGGACGCCTTACCGCGAACAACCCGCGAGACCCTTGCTGCTCGATACGGAGCCCGTGCGGTGCTGCCTGCTCGTCTCGCGGCCGCCGACCGTGCCCTTGCCGCGCCTATCACCAGTGGATGCCCGGTGGTCGGCGCGGAGGTTATTCACGCGGTGCGAAACGAGATGGCCCTGACGTTGTCCGATTTTATGGTTCGCCGAATCGGCGCGGTCTGGCGATGGCCCATGGAAGCCGAAGCGGCGGCTCCGGCGGTGGCGAGGTTGATGGCTGGCGAGCTTAGGTGGGATCAACAACGCTGGGGGCGCGAACTTGCTGAGTTCAAGGAGGATCTCCGGCAGCGCCGGCTATCCCGCTAATGGCCGAAACCAAAGAGCAACTTCGAGCGCGCGCCCGCCGGATGGGAAAAATCCTGGCCGCCGTTTATCCAAAGGCGCGCATCAGCCTTGACTTCGAGACGCCCTGGCAGTGCCTGGTGGCGACGATTCTTTCCGCGCAATGCACCGATGCGCGGGTCAATCGGGTCACGCCGGTCCTCTTCAGCGAACTCCCCGATCCTGCGGCGATGGCGGCTGCCCAACCCGAGCACGTGCAGAAACTGATCGTCACGACCGGCTTCTTTAGGCAGAAGACGAAATCGTTGATGGGCGCCGCCAAGGCGATCGTTGAACGCTACGGGGGCAAGGTCCCCGACACGATGGAGAAACTGGTGACCCTTCCCGGGGTCGGGCGCAAAACTGCCAACGTGCTCCTCGGTCACGTGTTCGGCAAGCCCGGCTTCGTCGTAGACACTCACGTGCGGCGCGTCAGTCATCGCCTGGGGCTTACCTCTTCCCCAGACCCCGACGAGATCGAAGCGCAAGTGGGCGAACTGCTGCCTCCCGACCAATGGACCCCATTTTCAATGCGCCTGATTCTGCATGGTCGGCAGATCTGCTACGCGCGCGGGCCGCGATGTGAACAGTGTCCAATCGCCAAAGAATGCCCGAAAGTTGGACTCTTTCCGTCACGCCCCCGTGGCGCAGTCCAACGCCACGGCAAGCGTATTTGAAGAGTTCTTCCGAAATGCAATAATCTCTGATCCGAACACCTCAGTATTCAAGGCCATTCCGTGAAACTTCGCCTGGAAGACATAACCGCCGAGGCGAAGGAGTTAACCTTCGTCGAGCCGGAAATGGAAGTTAATCGAATTCTCGCGCAGGGACCGGTCCGCGAGTATCACGTCAATGCCCCTATCGGGGTGACGGTCTCCTACTACCGCGCCGGTACCGACTTGTTCTTTGCCGGCTCGCTGAAAGCTCAAACCGTCGCAACCTGCGCTCGCTGCGCCGAGGACTTCAAGGCGTCCAACGAGCGCGCGTTTCGGCTGGTAATGGCACCCAAGTCGATCGGCATGGACGGCGATCCGGGCCTGCGCGCTGACGATTTGGAATTCTCGCTTTACGACGGCGTTGAGATCGATCTTGGTCCTCTGGTACGCGAACAACTCCTACTCGCGCTGCCGACGCGCCCGCTGTGCCAGGATGGCTGCCGTGGCCTTTGTCCGCACTGTGGAATTAATCTCAACCGGGGAGAGTGCCAGTGCCGCAGCGCCCAACCCGATCCCCGCTTTGCTGTGTTGCGTTCGCTCAAGATCGGTCGCAACTGACGTTCAATTCCAAGTCCAGGAAGTAACCCTCATGCAAGCACCGAAACGCCGTACCTCTCACTCCAAGAAAAACAAGCGCCGCGCACACGATGCCCTGCGACCGGTAAACCCCGGCGCCTGCTCGAACTGCGGTGAACCGGTAATGCCCCATCGGGTGTGTCGTCATTGCGGCTCCTATCGCGGGCGGGAACTCGCGCCGGTCGAGGAATAGCCTCCCCGCCGGGAGTAAGTTGTGAGAGTCGCGCTTGACGCGATGGGGGGTGACCTCGCCCCAAAGGCTGTGGTGGAAGGCGGCGTTCTTGCCGCTCGCGATTTCGGGATCGAGGTCATCCTGGTCGGCGATCGTGAAATCGTCGCGCGGGAACTCGCGGAGCACAATGTCGAGGGACTCAAGATCCACATCGAGCATGCGCCCGAAGTTGTCCTGATGGACGATTCGCCGCTTGAATCGATCATCAACAAACCGCAATCTTCCCTGCACGCCGGATTCGACCTGATTAAAAACCAGGGTGCTGAGGCTTTCGTCAGCGCCGGCAACTCCGGCGCAATGATGGCGGCGGCGATGGTGATCTTGGGCAACCTCGGGCCTATCGACCGGCCGGCGATCGCGTCTCCGGTACCCACAGCGCAGGGCTACGCCCTGCTCATCGATGCGGGTGCCAACACCGAGGTCAAACCGATTAACCTCGTTCAGTTCGCCGTGATGGGCAGCGTTTATTGGCGACGCGTGCGTAACGTCTCGCGACCGCGGGTCGGAATTCTGTCTAATGGCGAGGAGTCCTCCAAGGGCACGGAGCTTACGCGCGCGGCCGCCGCGACGCTGAGCCAGATGGGCTCCTACGTCAATTACATCGGCTACGTCGAAGGCCGTGACATCAACCGCGGGAAGGTCGATGTGATCGTTACCGACGGTTTCACCGGGAACGTGGCGCTCAAGACCATGGAGGGGTTCGCCGCTTTCATGCTGGGCAACCTGCGCGAACTGTTCGGCGGCAGTTGGCCGGGACGACTCGCGTACTTCATGGTTCGCAAGCGCATGGGCGCCATGCGCGAGCGGCTCGACCCGCATGAGACCGGGGGCGCGCCATTGCTCGGGGTCAACGGTGTCGCGATCATCGCACACGGTTCGTCCAACGGACGCGCGATCCGCAATGCGGTTCGCGCCGCGGCTGACGAAGCCCTCGTCAATCACGTCAACGTCGAGATCGTCGAAATCCTCAATCGTTCACAACCCGCCGCGGCCGCCAAACCCGCGGGCAAAGGGTTTCGCGCTTTGTTCAGCCGCATGCGCGAACGGCTGCATCGTCACCCCCGGGAAAGCGAAGCTCTGAGGGTGCCCGAACCATCGGTCGAGACGAATGCCTCCAATCATGCGGGAGCGCCGGCCGAACCCGCTTGGGGGGCAGACCCCACGCCGCCGCTCCCGATCCCGGGGAAAACCGCCGTCGACGGCGAGACGGCGCCCAACGGAACCCGGCCCCAGGATGCAGATACGCATCCTGCCGAGGGCGAATCGAAACCCGTCAAAAATGAACCGTCCTGATCCACCTCCACGGAATTTTCGGAGTTGCGCACGGCGCTGGCGCGAAGACGGCGCGTTTCGGCTGCCTCGCGGTTCGGGAGACGAGAGCTGAGGGGGCCCCCCGAGCGAAGCGAGCTGAACGGGTGCAGCTGCATTTAAGCCACGCTGCTTTGCTGCTGACTTGCATGGGGGATCTAAGCCGGCCTTAAGGCGGGAGCATACATGAAGCTGGCATTTCTTTTTCCGGGACAGGGTTCTCAAAAGGTCGGAATGGGCGCCGAGCTCGCGAAAAATTTTCCCGCAGCGCAGAGGGCGTTTGCCGAGGCCAATGAAGCGCTGGGGTTCGATCTTGCAAAACTGTGCTTCGAAGGGCCCGAAGAGCGACTTCGGCTGACCGCCAATACCCAGCCTGCCGTCGTCACGACTTCGATAGCCGCGCTGCGCGTCTACCTGGCGGAGGTCGGGAACCACGCCGATCTGGCAGCGGGTCACAGCCTCGGTGAGTACAGCGCGCTCGTCGCCGCCGGGGCTCTCGATTTTGCCGAGGCGCTGCGGGCGGTTCGAGAACGCGGCCGGCTGATGCAGGAAGCCTGTCCGCCAGGGCAGGGGGCGATGGCGGCGCTGCTCGGACTTGAGCTGTCGGCGGCCGCCGAAATCTGTCGTGAAGTGAGCGGCCCCGGCGCAATCGCGGTCCCGTCGAATCTTAATGCGCCTGGGCAAATTGTCATTGCCGGTCACGCCGCGCCGGTTCGGCGCGCGGTTGAAATCGCTAAACAGCGCGGCGCGCGTGCTTCACAGGAATTGAACGTCAGTGCCCCGTTTCATTGTCCGCTCATGGAGCCCGCACGAAAGGGCATGGAGCCGGTGCTCGCGGGATTGAAGGTCCAGCCGTTTAAATTTGGAGTAATTTCCAATGTCACCGCCGAAGTGAATGTCGACCCGGGGCAGGTGAGGGCGTTGCTCTCGGAGCAAATCACCGCACCGGTTAAGTGGGAAGACTCGATGAGGACAATGGTCGCGCGAGGCGTGACTGAGGCGGTTGAATTCGGGGGGCGGGTCCTCATGGGTTTCATGCGCCGAATCGATCGCAATGTGAAGGTCAGACCGCTCGAAGACCTGGCCTCGCTCCAGTCGGTGAAGGACGCAGCCGCGGCGTGAGCAGCCCGGTTTCATCGACGAGGGCAACTTGCCTAGAATCTTTCAAGACCTTATGCTGCCCTGTTACTTGTCCGAGGCGATGCGGAAAGCGACCGCAGCGAAGCATCCGGCCAGGGCCAGAAAATCGCGTTTGGAGAGCGGCCGCTAGCGGCGCTGTCTAGGAGGAACTAGAGCACGATGGCTTCAGACATCGAAACCAAGGTTCGCGAGAAAATCAGCGAGCAGCTCGGTGTGGCAGCCGATGAGGTCAAGCCGGATTCGTCGTTTATCGAGGATCTCGGGGCAGACTCGCTCGATATTGTCGAGCTGGTGATGGCGTTGGAGGAGGAATTCAACGTCGAAATCTCCGACGAGGACGCCGAAAAAATCCGCACCGTGAAAGACGTCGTTAACTACATCGAGGCTCACAAGAGCTGAACCTTCGCCCGCCATTCCGGTTTCCTGAAACACACTTCGGAGCGCCTGCTGCGAGATTCCCCGGGCGCGTGCGCGTCGGGCGCGTTTAGTGATGCGTTGTCCGTTCTGCAAACATCGCGACACCCGGGTCATCGACTCGCGGCTCTCCGGTGAGGGCGATACTATACGTCGCCGCCGTGTGTGCCCGAAATGCGACCGCCGCTTCACCACCTACGAACGCGTCGAGGAATCAGTCCCGGTGGTCGTCAAGAAAGATGGTCGCCGCGAGCCGTTCGATCGCGGCAAGATCATCGCCGGTCTCAAGCGCGCTTGTGAGAAACGCCCCGTCTCAATCGAGACAATCGAAGAAATCGCCGACCGTATCGAACATCACGCCGCCGAGAGCGGAGCCAAGGAAATTCCGAGCTCTGAAATCGGCTCCGCGGTCATGAACGAACTGCACACCGTGGACCAGGTGGCGTACGTTCGCTTCGCGTCGGTGTACCGTTCGTTTAAAGATATCGACGAGTTCATGCACGAGCTCGAAGACCTGATTCGTCTTCGCAAGGAAACTCCATCCGGCGAAACTCGCCCGCGCGACAAAAAGGGTGAACCCGCCTCCTGATGCGCGCGCCGGCGCGCGTGCCGAATCGGATCGCCGTTTCATGCGGCGTGCGCTCGCCCTGGCGCGTGCCCGCGCCGGTCTGACCACGCCCAATCCGAGCGTGGGCTGTGTCCTGGTGCGGGGCGGCCGCGTGGTAGGGCAGGGCGCGACCGGGCGGGGCGGCCGCCCGCACGCCGAGACCATCGCCTTAACCAAAGCTGGCAGGCTCGCGCGCGGCGCCACCGCTTACGTGACATTCGAGCCGTGTGCCCACCGCGGCCGGACGCCGGCGTGCGCCGGCGCACTGGTCGCGGGCGGCATCACGCGGGCGGTGGTCGGCTGCCTCGATCCCTACCCTCCCGTGCGCGGGCGCGGCATTGCGATTTTAAGGAGGGCCGGAATCTCGGTCGCAACCGGAGTTCTCGAAAATGAGTGCCGCGCCCTCAACGAAGGATTCATCACACGCGTGACGCGCCGACGTCCGTTTGGAATTCTCAAGCTCGCAACCTCGCTCGATGGCAGGATTGCCGCCACCAGCGGGGATTCGCAATGGATCAGCTCCGCGAGATCGCGCGTGATAGTGCATCGCTGGCGCCGGGAATGCGACGCCGTCGTAGTCGGTGCCGGTACCGTCATCAAGGACAATCCCCAGCTCACATGCCGGATCGCGCGCGGCAGAGATCCGGTCCGGGTGGTTATCGACGCACGCCTGCGCACCCCGCCCACTGCCTTGATCTTTACCGAACGATCCGACGCGACGGCCCTGCTGGTCACCCTCGGGAAGAACGTCCAGCGAGCGAGGCGGCGTTACGCAAGCGGCCGCGTCGAGGTCCTCGGTTGCAGTGAACGAGATGGAGCAATCGATCTCAAGGCGATGATGGCGGAATTTGCACGCCGCGGGTGGTGCAAAGTCCTGTTCGAGGGGGGCGCGCACCTGGCCGGCTCCGCTCTGCGCGCCCGCATAATCGATAGAGTTGCGTTCTTCATCGCACCCAAGGTGCTGGGCGCAGGGTTACCCGCTGTGCAGGGCCTCGAAACACGCCGGGTGCGTGAGGCGATCGGCCTTACGAATCTTTCGGTGCGGCGTATCGATGGCGACGCGCTCATCGAGGCGCGTCCGGTCACGCGGCTGCACTGACTGACCTGCGCTGGTTACGTAAAATTGGCAATGGTAATATCGCCAGCACGGGCACCAGGGATGGCGACGCAATCGCTAGAAGAGGTTTTTTCACGCATTCGTGACGGCCGCATGGTCGTGATGGTCGCCGAAGAACACGAGGACGCGGAGGGCGACCTGGTGATGGCGGCTGAGAAGATCACTCCGGACCATGTCAACTTTCTGGCCCGCGAGGCCCGCGGCATCGTTTCCGTCGCAATTACCGATAAGCGGATGCGGGAGCTCGGCATTCCCCTCGCCCATTCGAATGACAATGGCAGTTCCCTTCCGGAACAGGCCGGCGCCCTTATCGATGCGCGCGAGGGCGCGACCACCGGAATTTCCGCCGGCGACCGGGCGCGCGTCATTCAGGTGGTCGCGTCACCCGAGTGCGGTCCGGAAGATATCGTCATGCCCGGGCATATTCTGCCGCTGATGTCTCTAAGCGGTGGCGTCATGATGCGAATGGGACGCGCCGAGGGGGCCGTCGACCTGGTGCGGAGCGCAGGACTGGACCCGGCCGCGGCCCTCTGTACGATTCTGCGCGACGACGGCGAAGCGGCCCGGCTTCCCGAGCTTCGCAAATTTGCGGCTCAACACGACCTTCCGCTCTGCTTCATCAAGGATCTGGTGGCATTTCGCCTGACTCACGAGACGCTGGTGCAGCGCGTCTCGGAGGCGCCGTTCCATCTTCTCAAAGGGGAGTTCAAGGCAGTTGTTTTTCACAACGTGGTCGATGGCCGCGAGCACCTCACGCTGGTCAAGGGAAGCGTGGGCGGCGGACGTCCAGCTCTTGTGCGGCTTCACTCCGAATGTCTGACCGGGGACGTATTCGCATCGAAACGCTGCGACTGCGGGGAGCAGCTCGAGGAATCGGTGAATCGGATTCTCGCGGCGGACGCGGGCGTGATCATTTACCTACATCAGGAAGGTCGCGGCATCGGGCTCGGTAACAAAATTCGCGCCTACGCGCTGCAGGACACCGGGCTGGACACAGTCGAGGCGAACCTGCAACTGGGCTTCGAGGACGACTTGCGCGACTATGGAATTGGCGCCCAGATTTTACGCGACCTCGGGGTCGGTGAGGTCAGGCTGCTCACCAACAACCCTCACAAGATCGAAAGCTTGCGGCGTTACGGGGTAGAAGTAACCCGCATTCCTCTTGAAGTCGCCCCGCACGTGGATAATATCGGCTACCTGCGAACCAAGAAGGAAAAGCTGGGTCACCTGTTCTCGGAGCTGAAACTCATCACCTAATTTCGCGACGGAAACGCGCTCCGGATTCGCGTTTGAGTAGTGGGCTATGGGCATACGTCATCGAGGGCGGGAACTCGCGCTGCAGGCGCTCTACCGAATTGACATTTGCGGGGGTGCGTCGAATGAAGACCTGTGCGCCTTCTTTGACAGCTTCACGGCCGAACCGTCGGCCCGTCGATTTGCGATGCAGCTCGTCGACGGGGTCGCGGCAGAGATCCCCGGACTGGACCAGCAGATCTCTGCGACGCTGGAGCATTGGTCGATAGCGCGGCTGTCGCGGGTCGATCACAACATCCTGCGGCTCGCGCTTTTCGAGCTTTTGCGCATGGATGGGATCCCTGCGCGGGTGACCATCGACGAGGCGATCGAGCTGGCGAAGTGCTACGGCGACCACGATTCGGGACGCTTCGTCAACGGCGTGCTCGATGAAATAGCCGCGCGGCTGAATCTGAAACAGAAGGGTGAAACCGCCGATGTATCTAAGGCGGAGTGAGGTAGGTTTGCTCGCACTCCTGGCGTTGGTGATGGCGCTGGGCGGTTGCGGTTATCACTTCGGGGCGTCCGGCTCCAACTTGCCGAGCGGCGCAGAAACAATTTACGTCGCGCGGTTCACCAACCGCACCCGACAGACTGGCCTCAACGACGTCTTCATGCGCTACCTCGACGACGAGATAGCCATGCATCGACGCTTGCGGCTGGTGGACAGTCCCGCCGAGGCTGACCTGGAGCTCACCGGTGAAATCCTGGCGATCACGCCGGTGCCCGCGTCATTTAACTCGGTCCTCGAACCGACCATCTACAGCCGGTCGATGACGGTCGCCGCCCGGCTGAAGGACTTGCGCAATAACCGAGTAATCTGGAGTGTCAGCTCATTGGGGAACCTCCAGCACGAGCCGGTGGTCGCACAGGCGGTGGTTCCCACGCTCCCGACCTTCGTGCAGGGTAACCTGCGCGGCTCTGACGTCGCCAAGCTGACCGACATCCAGGTCGCGTCGACACAGGGAGCCTTGGGTCAAGACAACATAATGCAGAACGTCGCCCAAAACCTCTACGCTTCAATGACTGAAGGATTTTGACCCCGGACCGAGTGAATGTGTGGCAACGGATGCCGCTTGAGAATGCACTCGGATTCTTGCGCAGCCTCGAAGGCAGCCGCCCACTGCCGGGCACGATTGTCGTATTTGGTCCGCACGGATTTCTCCGCGAATTCGTCGCCAGCACCACCGCGGCCCGCCTCGCGGCCAAGGATTACAAGTACCGTTCTATTCAGATTGGGGCTGGCGGGGATTTGGCCACGGCGGTCGACGAACTTGGCGAGCCAGATCTCTTCGCGGCCAAGCGTCTCCTGGTTTGCCGGGTTCTGAAATCGCACCGCGACCGCGGCGGTGCCGACATGGCCGACGATGATGATAGCGTTCTGTCGCGCGCGGCGCCGGGCGGCGAGGCCGCGCTGGCCGAGGTCATCGAGGCCGGCGTGGCTCCCAATCACCTGATGCTGGTTTACGAGCGCGACAACGTACCGAGCCGCATCCGCAAGGCTGCCGAGAAGTCCAGCGCACTGGTCAATTGCCTGCGCCCGTTCGACAACCAGGTTCCTGACTACGCGCTGGCTTTCGCACGCGCGCGCGGTCGGAAACTGGGAGCGGGCAGCGCGGATTTTCTTGCCGCTCGCCACGCTGGGGACCTAGCAGCGATCGCCAACGCGCTCGATAAAGGCGCACTGTTGGCCGAAGACGGCAGAACCATAGAAGAGAGTGCACTCAGCGAGCCCGGGGCACGCAAAATTCCCGACTTATTTGAGATTGCCGACAGCGTGGCACGCGGATTGGCAAGTCGCGTGCTGGGACAGGTCGATCGGGCCCTGGCCTTCGGCCGCGATCCCATCGAGCTTCTGGCGGTCGAAATAATTCCCGCCCTGCGCCGCATGATGATCGCGGCGACCATGCTGTCACACCGGCGTGGAGCCGCGGAAATCGCCTCAGCGATTGGCGCATCGCCGACGAGCGGTCTGGTAACGCGCGCAATCGATGGCGCTCGCCGATTCGGCCTTGATCGTCTGAAAAAGAGTTACACCCGCGCGATACAGCTGGATGAGTCCTTCAAAAACGGCACCATCAAGGAACGCCAACAAGCGCTCGGAGGACTGCTGCTGGATCTGATGGGCTGATTCTCCGGCCCGCTTACGCAGAGCGCCGGAGCAAAAGCGGAGCGGGCGCGTGTCCCATCCAGCGACGAAACTACTGCGCGCTCTTGCTGCGAGCTTTGTGCAAACGGGAACTCAGGCGCGCGATTTGACGTCGTGCCGTGTTGCGATGGAGTGTTTTGGCGCTCGCGGCCTTCTGCAACGCGCGTGTTGCCTCGCGCAACTTTTCGGGCGCCCCCGCGTCGCCACTCGCGATCGCTTCGGAAGCGATTTTTACGACGTTTCGAACGTGTGACTTAACCGCACGATTGCGATCCTGGCGCTTGAGATTCTGGCGATGGCGCTTTTGCGCCGACGGGTGAACGGGAATATGCGGCATGACCTAGGCACGCTAACAGTGCACAAAATTCCGGTCAATATGCCTCTGGCCGGATGCTGTCCGAACCAGGACACTGGTGGGTAACAGGACGGGAGGGATTCGCCCGCCTTTGCTGTCAAAAACACCGAAGCCGCATGTAGCCGAGCCACGCAGCAGGCGCTCGCCCTCCGAGGAGATTGCAATGAGTAGTGTTACAGACGCCCATCCCATACTTCCTGTTTGAATTGGGAAGAAACCATTGCCTTTTATGACAAGCTGGGCTTCGCGTTGGGAAACCTGTACCCAGACCAGTACCTGATCCTTCATCGAGACGGCATTCAGCTGCACTTCTGGAAGTGTAACGACCGGAAGCTGGCGCAATCTTCAAGGTGCTACATTCGCTGCGTGGATGCGGACGCACTGCATGCTGAATTTGTCGCACGTGGCATCAAACGTTCGGCGCCCGAAGATCGCTCATGGAGAGTTCAGGAGTTCCATGTTATCGATTCCAATGGAAATTTGTTGCGCATAGGCGGTCCCCTCAAAGCAAACTAAACCGCCCAGCACCGAATCAGGTCAGTTGTGAACTTCGGACAACCTCACACCTGGACCAGGAACAATCGAGCGACGAGGCGAGGACCGTACCGCCTGCCCGACCTCAAGCTTCAGTCCTGCCGCACAAACTGTCTCGCTCCAACTGGAATCGTGACGCCGGGTATTTTGCGCGAGACCCATATATGGATCGCCTTTGCGAGGTCGACCGGTTCATCGAGCGATCCGGCCTTCACCGAAACCACCGTGGCCCCCTCGATTTGATGCCATAGGCGCGAGCCACACGTCGGACAGAAGGCACACTTCATGGAGTGTCCCGCATCGGTGGCGCGCGACCAGAACCGCGCCGAACCCCGGGTTACGCGGAATCCGCTACTCGGAACCCGCAGCGACAAGCCAAACGCCGACGCAGATTGCTTCTGACATTCCCGGCAGTGGCAGACGTAGAGAGCCAGCGGTTCGGCGGCGATCTCATAGCGGAGCTCGCCGCACTGACATCCTCCAACGCGCACGGGAAAACCTCCTTTGCTCAGACCAAGAGCCGCCGGTTGGGTGTGGCTCAAACGTTGCGGCCTGATTGCTTGGCTTCCTGCCAGAGACGCTCCAACTCGGGCGGCGAAAGCTGCGCGAGCTTCAACCCGCGCTCGCCCGCCAGCCGTTCGACTTTGCCGAATCGCGTCACGAACTTGTCGCAGCTCCGGCGCAACGTCTGTTCCGCATCACGCCCCAGGAAGCGGGGCAGATTCGCGATCGCAAGCATCAAATCGCCGACTTCGTCAGCGGCCGCGCCTTGGTCACCTGCATCAAGCGCGCGCGTTACTTCATCCAACTCCTCGCGGACCTTGCTTAGAACTTCGCGCGCATCCTTCCAGTCCATCCCGCGCCGCCGCGCTTTGACGCCCAATTTCTCGGCCCGCATCAAAGCCGGTAACGCGCGACCTGTTTTTGCCAGTGAAGATCTTTTGGGCGCTTTTTCTTTTTCCGCGGCCTTCACCTGGTCCCAAAGTTCTACCACCTCTTCGAGCGTCGATGCTTTTGCATCCCCATATACGTGAGGATGCCTGCGCACGAGTTTTCTCGCTGCCCTCTCGAGCAGCTCGGGAACCTTCGGTCCGTTCGATTCAGATGCGATGGTCGCGGCGAACAGCGACTGGACTAGGAGGTCGCCGATCTCTTCTGCGACCGCGCCGGGGTCACCCGCCGTTATCGCATCAGCAACCTCATAAGCTTCCTCCAGCAGGTGACGCGCTGCCTGGGGCAGCGTCTGCTGGCGGTCCCATGGGCACCGATGCCGAAGCTCGGCAATGATCGCCATCAAATGTGCGAACGCGTCGTTTTCGGTATGCCAGCCAGGGTGCGTGGTCATCCGCCACTACGCTCTGGCCGTCACGATTGGTGACAACACCTTGGAATCGAGGAACTCCGACAGGTCTTGAAGGCCGTCGGCGGTTATTTCGTGCCCGCAGTCGTATTCGCGATAGACGAGCGGTACACGCAACTCGCGAAGAATCTCGACCGAACTGCGAGCTCGCGCGATCTCGATCATGTCGTCGGCACGCCCGTGTTGAACCATAGTCGGCAGGTGTTCCAACCCTTCCCGATCGCTAATGGCGTCCTTGAGTTCCGGAGAGAACCACGTCGACAAAGCAACCAATCCCGCATAACGGGCCGGATTTGCAAACGCCATCCGATACGCCATGACGCCGCCCTGGCTGAAGCCGAGCACCACCAGCTTGCGGCGATTGACCGGATATCGCTCCACGGCAAGGTCGACAAATTTGGTCGCGGAACTGACCGCGGTTTCGATCGCATCGAGGTCCGGTGGGCCGCCCATTCGAATCGGAAACCACCCGTAGCCACGGGTCGGCCCAATCGGAACTTCCAGCGGACCTTGCGGACATATGATCATGAACCGTCCTTCTGCCACGTAGGGCGCGAGTCCGACCAGGTCGAGCGCGTTCGCACCCCACCCGTGCATCGCGATGATGGTCGGATGGGGACCTTCCACGGCGGGTTCCCAGACGGTGTGAATCAGCTCCATGCGCCATCTCCCTCGATCGGTGCGGTCAAGCAATCATAGTCTCCACCTGCGCAGCGCCGCCAGCCACGTCCTTCAAGGGTTCATCACGCGCGCATACTCGGCTATGGTATTGGCGGAGTGAATCTTCAAACTGCATTCGCAGCATCACGGCTCTCGCGTCCGAGCGTCTTTTGCGTGGGGCGGAACTCCGGATTGTCGGTGCGTGCCAGTTGCCTGGGTCCCGAGGTTGGTTTCAACCGCAGGTCCGACGCCGCACGGCGGTGGGTGACGCGCGTGGGTCGACAAGTTCTTGCCTGGGAAAGTTCTTTTTGACGGTCGACATGGTGTTCCAGCCTTGAGGCGTTCGTCGAGCGGGCGCGCGTCGATCCTTGGTAGTCCGACGCGGCATCAGATCGTGTTTGTGGCCGTCACCGCGCTGCTTGCCATGGGCGCGGCAAGCCCGCCTTCTTCCGCTTCCAACGGGATGCTGCTCGGACTGCTGGCGGGCGCCATCCTGCTCGCCGTGGTGGCTACGGCGTTTGCGCGGCTAGTAATGCCGTACTGGCGCGACCAGGAATCGGGGCTCGAATCCGCCTTGATCACGCTGGCGGCACTGGCGGCGGTCAAGCTCGCGCTGGTGCCGTTTTTTCCGGGTTTCGGCGCGGACGTAGGCAGCTACCAGGCATGGGCCCTCCAGATCGCGACGCAAGGGCCCGCGCATACTTATCAAACCGGCTACTTTCTCGACTATCCGCCGGGCTACCTCTACGGACTGTGGGTCGCTGGAGTGCTTGCGAAATTAGTCAACGCATCCGGCGAGACGCTGCGCGTGATCGCCGAGAGTCCTGCGATCCTTGCCGACTTCTTCCTTGCACTCGCCATGTTTGCATGGGTTAGGCGCAGCAGCGGAGCCGTGGTCGCCTTTGCCGGTGCGATGATGGTCGCTCTAAACCCGGCCTTCCTTTTCGATACCGTCGTGTGGGGCCAGAGCGACTCGGTGTTGAGCTTCACGATGCTGCTGAGCCTGGTCGCTCTGCTCGATCAACAGTACGACCTCTGCTGGGCACTTGCCGCCATCTCGGTACTTATCAAGCCCCAAGGCCTGATGCTGGTGCCGGTGCTGGGATGGTGGACGATGCTGGAAACCAAGGTTACCCGCTGGTTGCGATGCGCGATGGTCGCCATCGGCGTGTTCATAATCGGCATCGCGCCGTTCCAGCTCGGCCATCCGTGGAATTGGATCATCGACCTGTATACGTCGACCGCGGCCTACTATCACGAGACTTCGGTCAACGCGTTCAATCTAATGGCGCTTCTCGGTGGCTTGCGTCAGCCCGACAACGGCACTGTGCTGGGCGTTTCGTACTTTGGGCTCGGGATGAGTTTGCTCGTCCCGCTCTATGCGTTCGTCGCCGGGGTTCTGTGGCGCAAACGAACCCGCACCACTCTGATATACGCGGCCTTCATCACGATTTTTGGGTTTTTTATGGTCGCGCCCCGCATGCACGAACGCTATCTGTATCCGGCTCTGGTATTTGCGATTCCCCTCGCCCTCGAATCGAGCGAGATGCTGGCGCTGTTCGGAATTCTCAGTCTGACCTGTCTGTTTAACCTCGCCTACATCTTGCACGTGCTCCAGACCATCGTGTTCCTGGACTCGCGTGACGTTCTCGCGATGGTGGCGTCGGCGATTAACGTGGTGCTGTTGGGGCTGGCGGTCTACTATGGAGTTGCGCGACTGGAAGGGGCCTCGCAAAGCAAGTTCAATTTGGCCGAGTTCGCGAGGACGCTCTTTCCGGAGCGGCCTGCGGACCCGCTCCCGGAGAAACAGCCGGCGCCGCTGCTTTGGAACGCGACCGATAGCGTCGCGGTCCTGTCGTTGCTGGTTATCGGCGCGCTAACCCGTTTCTGGCACCTCGGACACCCGAATGAAATTGTCTTCGATGAAATTCATTTCGTGGCGAACCAAGCGCGTCATTACCTTCATGGAGAGTACTTCCTCGATCCCCACCCTCCGCTCGACAAACTGGTAATTACCGCCGGCATTTGGCTGTTCGGCGACCACTCATGGAGCTGGCGCGTTGGCAATGCGCTGCTGGGCACCATCCTTGTCGGGGTGACCTATCTGCTCGGCCGACGGATGACACATTCCCGCCTGACTGCGCTGTTCGCGGGGACAATCGTCTTGCTTGACGGAATGTTCCTGGTGGATTCGCGCATCGGCGTCATCGACATCGCATATCTGACGTTTGCCGCGATTTCCTATCTGCTGTTTTTCAAGTTTGTGCAAACGCCTGACAGTGCCGACCGTCGGCGGGTTTTACCGTGGCTCGGCTTGGCGCTGGGACTTTGCGTGGCGAGCAAGTTGTACATCCCCGCGATCACCTTCCTGCTGGTAGTCGGGTTCATGGTCTGGGTGCTGATGCGCGAGCCTGCGCGGTCGCGCCGCGATCGCCGAGCAATCGGCGCGGTGCTGCTGGTGGGCGCCGTTGCATCCATTGCTTACATTGGGGTGTTCCTACCGCATTTCGCTCTGGGCTGGTGGGCGGGTATCGAAGACCTGCTCAACTATTACAAGGAGATCGTCTGGTACGAGGGCAGCGTCGCCTCCGCGACCCATCCCTATTCCTCGCCCTGGTGGAGTTGGCCGCTGATGCTACGGCCCATCGCCTACTGGCAGAATTTTCCCAAGACCGGAAAGGTCTCGACCATCTGGGGTGGCGGAAATCCGGTCCTCTGGTGGGGCGGTCTCACCGCCATAACCATAACCGCGGTACGCGCCTGCGAGCGACCCCAGCTCGAACGAGCGTTTCTGGTCATCGGCTACCTTGGCTACATCGTCATCTGGATTTGGATCGGCCGCACCCTGTTTCTCTACCACTACATGGCGTCCATCTATCTGGCCTACGTCGCGCTCGCTTGGATTTTGCAGCAGTGCTGGGTCGGAGCGGCCGAGCCGTGGGAGCATCTTGCCTTGCTCCTGACCATCGCTCCGGTGTTGATTTTGGGGATTGGGCCGTTGTGGGGCGCGGTTTTGTTCATGGCGATGATGGCGGCGTACTTTTACCTGTTGCGAGGCCCTTATGCCGGTCAGTACGTATGCGCGGTCTTCTGCGCGACGGCAGTTATCTTGTTCATTTATTACTTTCCGATCTGGACCGGCATGCCGATCAATCGTGAAGGGTATTACGCACGCATGTGGCTTCAGGGCCCGGGACTCAGGGACTGGATCTGACACGATGAGGTACGAGCGCGGGACCCGCTATGCCTTGGTGGCGTGCGCTGCAGTGATCCTGATGATCGCAACGGCGCTTTCAGCGCGCGCCGCCACAGAGGCCAAGCTCATACTTAACGGCGATCTCAGCAGGGGATCTGAGCAACAGCCCGACGATTGGCGCACGGAGGCGTGGGTCAACGAACCCGCCGCTTTCGAGTACACCTGGATTCATCGGCAAAACGAAGTCCCGGGCCAGCTCGTGGTTAAGGCGATCAAACCCAACGACGCGCGGTGGATGCAATCGCTGACGCTTGCGCCCGGGTGGTACCACTTGAGCGCGGAAGTGCGGACCGAAAATGTTGGTACCAAGGAGACTGGCGCGACCATCTCAATAATGGAAGATGGTGCGATGTCTCCGGACATCCGCGGGACGACTGGATGGCAGACAGTTGGCTTCTATCTTCAAGTCGGTGCGAGCGGCGCGGATGTTGAGGTGGCGCTGCGGGTCGGCGGATACGGGAGTCTGAACACCGGCCGGGCATTTTTCCGCAACGTTCACGCCGAGAAGGTCACGTCACCACCGCCGGGAGCGGCTCCGGTCTATGATTTAACGGCGATTCGCAAAGCGTTGCAGCCCCAGCCAGTCGGGCACCCCGTCACGCTCTGGGCGACGTTCGTGGTGCTCGCGTTGGTGGCCTACTACGGCTGGCGCCTGTTCGGGAGCGAAGAGCCTGCTCCGGCGGTCGCCCAGACCGCACCACTCAAGGTCAGGGAGAAGCCAAAAGCCAGAGCCCGGCGATGAAACCTGCCTCCGCGCACCAGCGCCGCATCGAGTCTGCCCTCTTCACGGTCCCGTTTCTCAGCTACGCCTATTTCTATCAGGGGTCCGACCAGAGCACTGCCGCCAGGTTCGATTTGATGCGCTCCATCCTGGAACGTGGCAGCTTATGGATCGACGGCTTCTGCGGATACAACACCGCCGACATCATCAATTTCGGCAACCACATCTATTCCGTAAAGGCTCCCGGTACATCGCTAATCTGTCTGCTGCCGTGGGTTCTCATTCGGGCGCTGTTCCTGCCCCTGATGTGGCGCAACGAGCCGCTGTACTGGGCCCTGGTCACCTACCTGACGATCGTGTTCACCATCGGCGCGCTGATTTCGGGTCTCTGCGTGGTGATGTACCGTTTCGCGCGATTCTTCGGCGCCTCCGAGGGGCGAGGGGCAGCGGTGGCGTTGCTCTTGGCGTTCGGGACTATTGTCTTTCCGTATGCCACAGAGATGACCGGCGAACCGTTTGCTGGTGCATTGGCATTCATCAGCTTCTACCTGCTGGCAACCAATGGGAAAGATTCATCGGCGTCGCGATCGTTCTGGGCGGGGTTACTCGCCGGTCTTGCCGTGCTCAACGACTATCCGGTGTTCCTGGTTGCGGCGGCAATTGGCTTCTATGCGCTCTATCGGCTGCGCCACGCCCGTCCCATCGCCGCCTTCTCCATCGGCGCCGCAATACCGGCGCTCATCATGTTCGGCTACAACTGGGGCGCCTTCGGCAGTCCGCTCTTCTTCAGCTACCAGGCATTCAAATTGCCCGGAAATGAGCGGTTTCCGGAGCAGGCAGTCGGATTCGTCGGCCTCACGTATCCGAAGATCAACATTCTTTGGAACGTTCTCGTCGATCCGCAACGCGGGCTCTTCTTCTGCAACCCGGTGCTGCTCCTGGTGCTGCCGGCCGCCGGCTATTTCTTCAAGCGTCGCGAGCTCCGTGCCGAATGGATCGTCACGGTCGCTTCCTTCGTTGCGCTGATCCTGTTCAACGCATCGTACGGCGCGTCGATTGTCTCCTGGGGCGGGGGGACCGCGACCGGACCGCGGCAAATCGTCGCTGCGATTCCGTTCATGGTCCTGACCCTGGCGTTTTTACCGGCCGCGTCCAACTGGCTCCTGGCGGCACTGGGTGCCTTGTCAGCGTTTATCATGTTGGTGGCGACGGCGACCAATCCCCATTTTCCGTATGAGTACGACAATCCGGTACGCGATTTCGCTCTGCAACAGTTTATGCGCGGCGATTTCGCCACCAATCGCGACGCCTACTTCGGCGGCGACATGATTGTAGACGATTCGGTAGCCTTTAATCCTGGAAAACTGCTGCGCTGGCCCGGCCCCTTGCAACTAGTTCCGCTCGGCATCCTGTGGATCATAGGTGCCACCGAGTTGCTGGAATTGACGGGTACTGCACGGTCGAAAGCGACCCGCCGTCTCGGCGCGGTCGCAGTCTCAATCGGAATTGCGACGATCTTCGTGTTGCCGTTCAGTGCCGAGATTGGTTATCCCCTGGGGTTGCAATCAGACTCGGGCCTGCTCGGCAGATACTTCGTTGGGAACGAAGCGGGTATCACCGCGCCTCATGTTGTTCGCATCGATCGAGAACTTTCCTTTGACAATATCGCGCAGATGGGCGCGCTGCCGTTTCCGTCGGTCGTTATCTGGAGCGGAAGTCTGCTGGTTCCGCGCGCGGGCGTTTATCGATTCAGCATCGACGCAGACGACGCCGGATGGCTCTCGATCGATGGAAACCCGGTTATCAACGATCCGGGTCCGGTAAATCGGACGCACGCCGATGGCGCGCGCGAGCTTACCGCGGGCCTCCACCGTATCGAAGTCGGGGAGCGCAACATCGGCGGCGATGCGTCGATTCACGTCTACTGGTGGCCGCCCGGAAAGGGTCGCGAGATAATCCCATCGTCCAACCTGGTTCCCGACCGCCCCTAGCCCGGAATTGTTGTTCTGCATTCGCGGTTCCGGCCCGCATCCCAAACCTCCCGTGCTTCCGCGTTGGGAAAGTTTGAGTCGCGTTTCCCGCTCGCTTGCATAACCCCAGACCGGTCGACCCCGCTTTTGCATCCGCGCGATGCCGGGCCGGGTCCCGCGCAGCACGGTGCGGGCGAACCGAGGAAGGCTCCGGTCTTCAGTTCTTTTGATGGAGTTGGGCTTCTTACCGCCAGCCGGACAATTTCGGATGTTCGAAGTCGGTTCCTGAACTCCGCCGTCACTCACTCAGGCTCTTCGGCAGCATCTCCGGTTTGAGCAAGGTCGGACGCCCAGGCGCAAGCAGAGGGGCACTGGGTGTTGGAGCGGGTGCTCCCGGCTTCCGATAGGTGGGCGGATGAGTGACGCTTGCTTGTGCCAGTACCTGCTGAAGCAAATGCGACTCCTCGGCCCCGCGTGATATGCATTGCACGTCCTGGTACGGATGGAGCGGCACCCGCAGCGGCGAATCGTAGCTCGCCCGCACTCCAACCCGAGTCGATTCGTTCGAGACCGGGGTTATCCGAAAATTGTACACGGCCGTCGCGTCCGACTCGGGCTCGGCGGGGTAAGTCCCCACAATGCTTTCGATCTTGCCGCAGTCGGCATCCTGCAAGGTAAACCGATGCCCCAGCACCTCGAGGATTCCATGATTCAGATCCTGCGCCTGAATCCGGTAGTCGTTAAGCTTGATAACCCCGGTGACCGCCGTCCAGGTCAGGTCAAACGGGAGGGGAACCACTACGCTGGTTTTACTCTCAGGTGGCTCCTGCGCGACGGGTGGATTGAAGCAGCTGGCGGCGACCGCCGATAGCAGAACCAAGGCAATCGTTGTTCTCTTTGTGGTCATGAAAGGGCAACACATGATAGCAGACGCCACCTGCGCCGACTTCAAAACGGGGACCGTTCCCCTCGCGGCGGTACATTGCCCGCGCGTGTTCCCCCCAGCGGGCATGTTTGCGATAATGCGCCGAGTAAGGCCGTCCGAGGCGGCGCCGGTGTTAGGGTCATGTCAGGTCATTCCAAATGGTCGTCGATCAAGCACAAAAAAGCCGCGCGCGACGCCAAGCGCGGCAAGGTATTTACCAAGCTCATCAAGGAAATCACAATCTCCGCGCGGCTGGGAGGCGGCGACGTGAATGCCAACCCGCGCCTACGAACCGCGGTCGCGGCGGCCAAGGCGCAGTCGATGCCCAACGACAACATCGACCGCGCGATAAAAAAAGGCACCGGCGAACTCGGGGGCGCATCACTCGACGAAGTAACCTACGAAGGATACGGATCGGGCGGCGTCGCGATAATGCTTGAGGTACTCACCGACAACCGCAACCGCACGGTGGCCGAGCTGCGGTTCATATTTTCGCGTCACGGCGGCAACCTCGGTGAGGCGAACTGCGTTGCCTGGATGTTCAAGAAGCGCGGCGTCATTACGGTCGAGAAGAGCGCTGCCGATGAAGACCAGCTCCTGGAGGTCGCGCTCGATGCGGGCGCCGACGATGTTCAGAGTGACAGCGATACGTTCCAGGTGATGACCACACCCGACAAGTTTTCGTCGGTGCGTGATGCTATCGAGAAGAGCGGGATCGCCATCGCGCACGCGGAAACTGCGCTGGTTCCGGAAAACACGGTGCCGGTTTCGGGCCATGCTGCTGAGCAGGTGCTGAAACTTATCGAAGAATTGGAAGACCACGACGATGTCCAGAGCGTGTCGGCCAACTTTGATATCAGCGACGAGGAGATGGCTCATATCTCCGCCGCGTGATTTCAGCCGTCGCGTGGGCGGGGTTGGCGGAGGTGGAAGATGCGGGTGCTCGGGGTCGACCCCGGGAGCGCGGTTACTGGATTCGGAATCGTAGAAGGCGCACCGGGCAATTTCCGTTATGTAGCAGCCGGAATCATTCGCTCCCGTCCGGGCGAACCGATGACCGAACGGCTGCGGACCATTCACGCAAGACTGCTCGCCATCGTTGACGAGTTCGCGCCGGACGCGCTCAGCCTTGAGCGCAACTTCGTCGCGCGCAACGTGCAGAGCGCATTTCGGATCGGAGAGGCGCGGGCGATCGCCATGCTTGCTGCGGCCGAGCGGGAGCTTCCTCTGTACGAATATCCTCCCAACACCGTAAAGCTGGCGGTCGCAGCGTTTGGACACGCCGACAAAGAACAAATCGCGTACATGGTGCGTCGGACTCTGGGTTTGGGTTCCGCCACCGAACTGGCCAGCGATGCCACCGACGCGCTCGCGCTGGCGGTGTGTCATCTTAGCCGAGCGAAGACCGCGCGCCTGCGCGATGGGGTGGAGCGGCGCCCGCGGACGGCACGGCGGCACTCATGATTGCCACTATTAAGGGAACACTTGAAGTCCGGGCGCCCGCGCGAATTGTGATTGCGACCGCCGGGGTCGGCTACGAAATCTTCGTTCCCCTGGGCACTTTCTACCGTTTGCCCAGGCTCGGAGACACGGTCGCTCTCGAGATTCGCCAAGTTGTTCGCGAAGACGCCGTTACCCTGTACGGTTTTTCCACGCCGACCGAAAAGCGCGCGTTCGATTTGCTCCTTTCGGTGCAGCACGTGGGGCCCAAACTCGCGCTCGCCATTCTCTCGGTGCTCGAACCCGATGAACTCGTCGCCGCTATCCGGCGCGAGGACGTTGAGAAGATCGACGCGGTACCAGGGGTTGGACCCAAGGTGGCGGAACGTGTGGTGCGGGAATTGCGCGATAAGGTCGATGGTCTGCAGCTGAGTGACGCAGTCGTCGACCACGCCAACGGCGAGCCACGCACCTCGAAGCCTGCAGGTGCAACACCGACCACCGGTGACGACGCCATCTCGGCCTTGGTTAATCTCGGAGTCAGGCCGGCAGAGGCCAAGCGGACGGTAGATTCGGTGCTCGAAGCCGCGAAGGACGGATCGCCGGAACTGGAAGTCATAGTACGAAGGTCATTGGCGGTGCTGTTTGGTGAAAAGTAAACACCCAGGGGCAGGCTCGGAGGGTGCCCCCAAACTCTCGGCGCCGACCGAGGTCGAAGAAGAGCGGCGCTTCGATCAAGCGCTGCGCCCGCAGTCGCTCGACGAATTTGTTGGACAGGCGCGTACCAAGCGCGTGCTCAGCATGTCGATCGAAGCGGCGCGCCAGCGCGGCGAGGTACTCGATCACGTTCTGTTCGCGGGACCTCCGGGACTCGGCAAGACCTCGCTCGCGCACATAATCGCGCGTGAGCTTGGGGTCAGCGTCCATGTTACTTCAGGTCCTGCCGTGGAACGCGCGGCCGATCTGGCCGCGATCGTAAACAACCTTGAGGAAGGCGACGTTCTGTTTATCGACGAGATCCATCGCCTCCAGCGCCCGGTCGAAGAGCGTTTGTACTCGGCGATGGAAGACTATGAGTTCCATATCGTGGTGGGAGAGGGGATGGGTGCCCGTACCATGAAGCTCGCGGTGAATCCGTTCACCTTGGTCGGCGCTACCACGCGCTCGGGTCTGTTGAGCTCTCCGCTTCGCGATCGCTTCGGACAACACTATCATCTGGATTTTTATACCCATGAAGAGTTGAGTGAGGTGGTCCGACGGTCAGCGGCTTTACTGAAGGTGTCAATCGACGACGGTGGCGCACGAGAACTGGCCGCGCGATCGCGCGGCACTCCGCGCATTGCGAATCGGCTGCTGCGGCGCGTGCGCGACTTCGCACAAGTCAATGAAGCACCGACCGTGACAAGGGAAGTCGCACTCGGCGCTCTGGAGTTGCTCGAGATCGATACGGCTGGCTTCGACAAGATGGACCGCGCCATCCTGAGCGCGGTGATCGACAAATTCGGCGGCGGTCCCGTGGGAGTGGAGACACTGGCCGCGGCTATCGGGGAAGAGCCCGATACCATTGAGGAAGTCCACGAACCTTTCCTCCTCCAGGAGGGCTTCCTGATGAGAACTCCGCGTGGCCGTGCCGCAACCGACCGCGCCTACAAGCATCTCGGCCGCACCCGCACCGGCACGCTGCTGTGACGGCGCTGCGTTCATAGTGCACGTGTCCGAGCGCGAGAAGAAGCGCGGTACGAAAACGACGGCGGGGCATCTTGCTGAGGGTTCTCTATCACCCGAGAAACTGGGGTTCTCCACTCACGAATCCGCTCTCGATGGGAGTCGCCGGCGATGTGTCAAGTGAAGACCCGAACCAGAATAGCGGTTGGGTTCCCAACTTGATCCGGCCACCAAAAAACGACACGGTCTGAATTGATGGCCAAAGTCTACGTGCTCCAGCATCATCGCGTCGAAAATCTCGGCACGATTGCCGAGGCGCTCGAAGGCGCGGCCCTGGCGTGGCAATACATTCGCGTCCACGAAGGGCATCCGGTTCCCAGGGAGATGAAAGGCGCGGGTGGTCTAATCGTGATGGGCGGCCCAATGGCCGCCTATCAAGCCGATCGGTACCCATTCCTGCGTGACGAGATGGTGTTGATCGAGCAAGCCGTCACGGAGGAGCTGCCGGTGCTCGGGGTCTGTCTGGGTGCCCAAATAGTGGCAGCTGCACTCGGCGCCAAAGTCACACGCAATCCGGCCGGAAAGGAAATTGGATGGTATCCCGTGACCTTGTCCGACGCCGCCCTGGAGGACCGGCTGTGGCGCGGGGTAGCTCCAACCATCACTCCGTTCCACTGGCACGGCGATATCTTCGAGTTGCCCACGGGCGCGGTCTCGCTGGCTTCATCTGAGAAGACACCCTGCCAAGCGTTCCGCTACGGCAAGAGCGTATACGCGCTGCAATTCCATATTGAAGTGACGCCCGAATCGGTAGCTGCCATGGCCGCGGAGTGGCCGCGGGAACTGGAAAAGGAAGAGATTTCTGCCGCCGAAATGATTGGCGCAGCCGCGGG
>DASXMJ010000053.1 GCA_036495685.1 Candidatus Binataceae bacterium
ACATCGAATGGATGGCGCGCGCGACCACCTCCTTGCCAACTCCACTCTCTCCGCTGATCAGGATCGTGACGTCGCTCGGCGCCACCTTCTCGATGAGCGCGCGAAGCTTCGTGATCGCGGGATGCTGGCCGATCAGAGCTCTCTCGACGGCGTTGACTCGTCGCTCGAAGTCGACCCGCTTTACCTCGGACCCCGCTTTTCCGGAAAGACTCACACCCCTACCTCCAAAACCTAGACCGCCATGAACGGAATCTTGTCACTCGGCAACCGGTAGCAAAAGCACTCACCCCGGCGAGCCGGTTTGCTTACGAAAAATTGCCGCCTGTCCTGGCCCTTCCGCGATCGAGATCTCGAGGGTTCTCACCCCCGCGAGTGCCCCGTGTGCCAGCAATGCCGCGTGCAGCTCGTCCCACAGGTAACGGGACAGTTCTTCAGCTGAACTGTGTACTATCGGCGCCAGGAAAACGTCGCTGGCGGGAAACACGAACTCGTCATTCTCGTAGCGCACCCGAATCCTGCCGCCCTCGATCTGCTCAATCACCAGACAATCGCTTTTGGCCGGGACTATGGTGTGCTCGTCCATCCGATCGACGATTTCCTTGGTGAGCTTCTTGATCAAGCCGAAGTCGACGACGTATCCGGTGCCGGTCAGATCGCCTTCGACCCGTACTCCGACCTGGTAGTTGTGCCCATGCAGGGCTTCTCGAAAGCCGGGATAGGCGATGAAATGAGCGGCCGAGAATTTCAGGTTTTCCTTGGCAACGTGAATCGAGAATTGCGATGCCACGACAGAACTCTCTCTACTCCACCCGCGCCAGCCGAAGGAGCGCGTCCAGTGAGGGATCGGGACCGCGCACTGCGAAGCGCTCGCGGTAGCGGTCCGTGGCCAGCGAGGTAGCATTCAGAAAGTGGGTCGCCTCAACCTCCATCACCTCCGCGACTCGACGCGCGAGATCCGCCGCCCACGGCGCCTCGGGTTCGAAAGCGTTCATCAGATCGCCTATCGCCAGCCCATGCATGCCGCCCAGCAGGCATTCGGCGAAGTAGCCGATTTGCCCGGGACGGTCGAGATCGAGCGAGGTGATCTCGAGCGCCGACCCGAAATTGTGCAGGCGATCCATCCCATACTCGCGACGCTTCGAGATGACTTCAGGATCACCGCTCCCCTCATAGCCGGAGCCGATCGCTACAATGGCGACGCGTCCGTCTTCTAGCGGCAGCGGGTGGAAAATGTAGCCTTCGGAAGTGTAGCCGAGCAGGCCGCGCAGCGCCTCACGGTACCTGAGCAGGTTGAAGTCCGCGTCACGGGCAAAATTGAGCAGGAACTCCCCGAACGGCAGCCTGGCGCGATCCGCGTGCTCGAGAAGACGGACGAACGCACCGGGGTCGTATTCTTCGCGGCGCGATATCAGCGGCGCCGCCGAGCGGTCGAAGGTAAGGAGCAGTGCCCCAAACCCCCGGCCATCCGCCTCGCCCAGCCCGGTTCGCGCGGTGATGGGCCGACCCGGGTCTATCGGCTCGATATCCATCGCCAGGTAGTTGCCGTGACTGGATGGCTTCGCGAGGCCGCGGCGCGCGTTCAGAACAATGGCCGGTTCGGCATCAACTGCGACCAGCCGGCTGCGACCGCCGCGCCTGGCCGCGAGCAGGCCATACCCGCTCAGCAGAGATCCGTACCCGACGTACAGCAGGGTCTTATTGATATTTGTCACCGATCGCACGCCGCCGGTAAGTAGTGCACCGGCATGATGATCATAATGCCCACACGCGGACGCCGATTAAACCCCAATGGTTCCTGGTGTCGTCGAGCTCTGGCCGCGTCGCGTTCAAACGAACCGCTCGAGAACTCCGGGCCGCCACCGCGAGCGGATTGGTGGGGTCTTTGAGCGAAAGAGCCTGGCGCCGGTAGTTCCAGCTGTCCGGGCGCAGGCGTTGCGCCTCGTCCAGATACT